>JAAXKN010000007.1 GCA_025612375.1 Ignavibacteria bacterium | reverse complement strand
CTCATACGCGCGCAGGTGGAAAACAGGCAGTACGGCTGGATACCGCGCCTGAGAATAGATCACGGAACGGGGGAACTTGTTCTTGGAGCCGAGTTCCGCCAGCACAGCTCACTGCACTGGGGAGCAATAAACTATGCAGACAATCTGCCGGATGGAGTGGATAAAAACTACAGGTATTACCAGTACCGCGGGGGAAAAGATATCTTTAACGTATTTGCGCACGAGAGCTATAACTTTTCACCCAGGATGAACCTATTAGCAGAGCTTCAGCTGGCGTACTTTAAGTACAGGCTTTATGATGAAAAGTATCTTGGAAACGATTTCAAGATAGAGGATGTGTTCTTAAACCCAAGGCTCGGCTTTAACTACAAGCTGTCAACTGAAGAGAACATTTACCTGACGGCAGCCCGTGTAAGCCGCGAGCCGAGGCTGGTTAACTACTACGATGCAGCCGAATCAAGCGGAGGATCTGAGCCGCAGTTTGCAAGGACCGCTGCGGGAGCATATGATTTTTCAAATCCACTGGTCAAGCCTGAAACGATGAACGACCTGGAGGCCGGAACCTCATATGTGGGCAAATGGTATTCCTTAGGCGTCAACGCGTTTTATATGCTATTCAGCAATGAGATCGTAAAACAGGGGCAGGTGGACCGCTTCGGCCAGCCCGTTACGGGAAATATGGATAAAACCGTGCATTCAGGAGTTGAGTTAAACGGAGTAGTAAAACTAAACGGAAACCTTGAATTTGCACTGACCGGGACGTACAGTAAAAATCATATCTCGAGCGGTAAGACATTTATAACATATACCGATCCCGCAACGGGTGAAGAGACTGTGGCCTCACTTAAACTGGACGGGAACAGGATCAGCGGATTTCCGGACGTGCTTCTAAACGGATCCCTTAAGCTGACCTTGGGAGGCCTGACTTCTGTAATAACGGGAAGATATGTCGGGAAGTATTATTCTGACAATTACGATAAAAACCTGGGGTCGTATCTTGCGGCCTATCCGGGCTTCAACTCATACAGCGATAACGTGGTTGAGGCCTATTTTGCGGCCGATCTTTTTATGAGCTACGAGGTAAAAATGCCCGAGGCGTCGAACACACTAAAAGTTTCGGCCAGGCTGAACAACATCTTCGACACGCTTTACGCTTCTTACGCCATAGGGGGAGAGTTCTTCCCGGCTGCAGAACGCAACTTTATAGTAGGATTACAGCTGGGTTTATAGTAAATTAAGGGCTATTTTAAGGCAAAAAATGAAAAAATGCATAATAATTGCAAACGGTAAGGCTCCAAAGAAAAGCATCTTCCCCTTCTTAAAAGGGGAAGGGTATTCAACCATTATCTGTGCTGACGGGGGAGCCAACAGCGCAAAAAGGCTTAACATAATTCCTGACTTCATAATAGGGGATCTGGATTCCATACATCCCGATACGATGAAGTTTTATGAGTCGAAAGCTGTAATAAAAAGGGTTAAGAGCCAGGATGACACGGATGTGGAAAAGTGCCTGAAGTTTGCAATTAAAAATGGATTTAGTGAATGCGTCCTGACGGGCGTAATTGGCGACCGTCTGGATCATTCATTCAGCAATCTGGGCATTGTCCTGAGATATTCAAAGCTGATTTCGCTTAAAGTAATCAGTGAAAGGTCATTTCTCACGGTTCACAAAGGGAACTTCTGCCTGAAGGCAATTCCGGGCGAGACGATTTCTATCTATGCTTTCGACAGGAAAACAAAAATAAGCTCAACCGGGCTTAAGTATGAACTCCTTAACGCCACGCTGCCATACGGCCTGAGGGAAAGTACAAGCAATGAGGCCGTTTCGGAAGAAGTGCACCTGAAGGTAAAAGGGGGGCTTATTTTTATTATTCGTGATTTTAACCTTGTAAAGAAGCATGATCTCTTTTAGTATCTGGGACATAGCGGTCATACTGGCATTTTTCCTGGTAGTTTTATTTATAGGGTTCCTGCCCGAGAAAAAAGAAACGGAGACTGCCGAGGGGTATCTTTTATCCGGAAGAAAAGTCGGGCTTTTCCTTTTTATACTGACAAACGTTTCAACCTGGTACGGCGGAATCCTGGGAGTAGGGGAGTTTACCTACAGGTACGGCATATCGAGCTGGTTTACGCAGGGGCTGCCTTACTATATCTTTGCCTTTTTGTTTGCCTTATTTTTTGCAAAGAAGATAAGAAGCGCTTCTTTGTTCACCATTCCCGATAAGCTCAGGAGCACCTACGGCAGCAAAGCAGCCCTTGCAAGTGCCGTGCTTCTTTTTATACTTGTTTCACCGGCTCCCTATCTTCTTATGATCGGGAGCCTTATAAGCATGATCTTCAGGATCAATATTTTCTGGAGCCTTGTTCTGGCAACGCTTCTTTCTGCAGTGTACCTGTTAAAAGGGGGCTACCGTTCGGACCTTCTGACAGATGCCTTTGAGTTCTTCGTCATGTTTGCCGGATTTATAGTCATTATGGCAATTGCTTACACAAGGCTGGGTGACTTTTCATACTTAAAGATAAATCTTCCTCCAGGGCATTTAAGCTTAAGCGGCGGGGCGTCTTACACGTATATACTTGTGTGGTTTTTAATTGCGCTGTGGACATTTACAGACCCGGGTTTTCACCAGAGGTGCTATGCTGCAAAGAACGGGGATGTGGCGGTTAAGGGGATAATTATTTCAATATTCTTCTGGGCTTTGTTCGACTTTCTAACGACATTTACCGGTCTATACTCAAGGGCAGCGCTGCCCGGGCTTAAGACTCCAGTAATGTCTTTTCCCATGCTGGCTGAAAGGCTTTTAGGCCCCGGCTTAAAGGGTTTATTTTATTCGGCCATGTTTGCCACAATTTTATCCACATCGAACAGTTTTTTCTTTTTAAGCGGAACCACATTCGGGCGCGACTTTCTTTATGCAGAGAAAAAAGGCAAAGATGAAAGATTCCTGAAAAGATACACGATAATTGGCCTTATAGTTTCGGGTGTAATCTCAATTCTTCTGGCTTACTTTATCCCTTCTGTAATTGACCTGTGGTACACGATAGGTACAATATGCATACCCGGCATAATAATTCCGGTCATCTCGGCTTACTACCCAAGGCTCAGGATCAGTTCAGCCTTTGCGCTGACGGAAATAGTATTCTCCCCGGTAATAAGCATTGTGTGGTACATTCTGAGGGCTGAATTTGCAGACGTACCGGTCTTAAGTGAAACGGAACCTATGATCATAGGGCTTTTCTTTGCCGCAGCTGTGCACTCTTTCGGTATGCTTTATGCGCATAAAGAAAGGGTGAAGGAAGCCGTATGAGCAAATATTTACCAACAATCATCCCTTTTTTTCCCCTGTTTGTGCTTTAAGGTAGAAGTTTATTATTTTTTTAGGTAAGTTTAAGTCCAACATTAATTTTCATACTACATACAGTTCTATTTTATTTCCCGGGGATTATTTCATTTTATACAAGTAAAAGAATGCGCTGAAATTATGCATATTTCAGGAGAACTCTTTGGGGGAGATAAACTGTTCGATAATATTTGGTTGTATCACAAAATAAATAGAAATTCACATGAGCAATAAGAAGAAAGTAAAATACATCTTCGTAACCGGAGGTGTAGTATCATCACTTGGAAAAGGAATAACAGCTTCATCTCTAGGGCTTCTCTTAAAGCAAAGAGGATTTAGTGTAACGGTACAGAAATTCGATCCATACATCAACGTGGATCCCGGCACTATGAATCCCTTTCAGCATGGGGAGGTATATGTAACTGATGACGGCGCTGAAACGGATCTGGATCTAGGGCATTATGAACGTTTTCTGGACGTGAGCATGAGCCGTCACAACAACACCACGACCGGGCAGGTCTATTTTGATGTAATTACAAAGGAAAGAAGGGGTGACTACCTGGGGGCAACGGTACAGGTTATTCCCCACATTACAGATGAGATTAAAAGCAGGATGCGCCGCCTGGGTGAGACGGGTGAATATGATATTATCATTACAGAGATCGGCGGCACGGTAGGCGACATTGAAAGCCTTCCATTTATTGAAGCCATGAGGCAGCTGATGATGGAAGTCGGGCGGAAGAATGCAATAAGCATTCACGTGACGCTTGTTCCATATATAGCCTCGGCAGGCGAGGTAAAGACAAAGCCTACGCAGCACAGCGTTAAAAACCTCCTGGAACTTGGCATTCAGCCGAATATCCTGGTATGCCGCTCGGAGGAGAAGCTCACAAAAGAGCTCAGGGAAAAAATTGCCCTCTTCTGCAACGTCGATTCAAAGTCTGTTATTTCAAACTATGACTGCTCATCAATTTATGAAGTGCCGCTGGTACTTCACAAGCAGAGGCTGGATCAGACGGTTTTAGACCGCCTGAAGCTGCCGGACATAAAAACCAAGCTTGAGGATTGGGAAGGTTTTGTTGAGAAGGTTAAGAATCCCACGGGGCAAATTGAAATTGCAATTACGGGAAAATACACCGATTACCTGGATGCATATAAGAGCATCAGTGAAGCCTTCGTTCATTCCGGTGCCGAGAACGACGTGAAGGTCAGGCTAAGGTATATTAAAGCCGAGGACGTTGAGCAGGAAGATCCGGCAAAGTTCTTTAAGGGTATCAGCGGCCTTTTGATCCCGGGAGGTTTCGGGGAAAGGGGAATTGAAGGGAAGATCCGTGCTATTCAGTATGCAAGGGAAAACAACATTCCGTTTTTCGGCATCTGTCTTGGAATGCAGTGTGCAGTAATTGAATATGCCAGGAACGTATGCGGCATGAAAAAGGCCAACAGCTCTGAATTTGTAAAAAACCAGTATAACGTAATAGACCTTATGCCCGAGCAGAAGAAGGTTAAGAACCTTGGTGCCACGATGCGCCTTGGAGCCTTCCCCTGCAACATTAAGGAAGGTACAAAGGCCATGGAAGCCTACAAGGAATCTGAAATCTCAGAGCGTCACCGTCACAGGTATGAAGTAAACAACAGCTTCAGGGGATGCCTTGAAGAAAAAGGTATGACCTTCAGCGGGCTTTCGCCTGACGGGAACCTGGTTGAGATGATAGAGCTTCCGGGACACAGGTGGTTCTTAGGATGCCAGTTCCATCCTGAACTGAAGTCGAGAGCAACAAAAGCGCATCCGCTTTTCAGGGAGTTTGTTAAAGCTTCACTTGAGTATTCACGCAGCCTGGCAGAAGCAAAAAATGCTTAAAAAGTTTTTTATTCTCCTGTTCCTTTTATTAACGGCAAAGGTATCGGCTCAGAATGATGTTGTAGCTTCAATTTACCGCGGGCTGGGGTATTCATATAATTTTCAGCTGAAGGAGGCGGAAGCCGAGTTCCAGAAAATTATTAGCCAGTATCCCGATGACCCCAGGGGCTATCACTACAAGTCGAGCCTTTATCTTTGGGCTTTTATGGGCAATAAGGACCAGGCGGATTACAACAGGTTTATGCACCTGTCGGACCTGGCCATTGAGAAGGCTCAAAGCCTTTTAGACAGGCAGGAAAATAGTGAAAATGCGCTCTATGTCCTGGGAGCCAACTACGGTCTAAGAGCAATGGCATTTACAAAGAACAGCAATTCTCTTGATGCCGTCTGGGCTGCCAAGAAGTCAAGCAAGTACTTAAATGAGGTGCAGGAGCTCTATCCGTATAACAACGATATATATCTGGGCAAGGGGCTTTTCAGCTATGCTGTAAGTTTCGTCCCGGGTGTTTTCAAGTGGGCATTAAAGTTAGCCGGTTTTTCCGGGAGCAAGGAAGAAGGGGTTTATTACCTTAAAAAGGCGTTCAAGTACGGAAAGTACTCAAAGCCGGAGGCTGCATTCTTTCTTTCACAGGTATATTCGGAAAGCTACGGCGACTATGGTACTGCAGCCGGATATTTAAGGCAGCTCGTTAAGCAGTACCCTCATAATTCGCTTTTCCAGTACTCGCTGGCCGTGGTTTTGATGAAGGACAGGAAGCCCTCTGAAGCTGAAAGGACGCTGAAGGACATAATCAGGAGCAACAACACCAGATTTCAGCAGATAACGGCATACGCCAATTTTCTTCTTGGCGACATATCATTCCACAGGAACGATTTTTATCATGCCGTGGGGTATTACCAGAGATTTCTGACCGGAACGAGGGACTTTGATTATTCAGGAATAGCATATTACAGGACGGCCCTCTGCTACGAAATGACCAGAAACAGAAGGGAAGCTCAGAAAAATTACATCCTGGCCAGGAATGGGAACACTGATATTGCAGACGACATTTTTGCCAAAAGAAAAGGGGAGGCCTATTACGACCATCCTCTTTCCGTAAATGAGATTACGATTATAAAGGCCTCAAATTTGATTGAAGACGGCAGGTTTAATGAGGCTTATGACATGCTGAAGGGCATTATTTCAGGGCTTGAAAACGACAAGTTAAAAGGGGAAGCCTTTCAGTACTTAAGCGATGCGGCATTTGAAATGGGCAGGGTTGACGAGTCCATAGATTTTGCAAACAGGGCGCTTAAGACCGATACGAAGGAAGAAAAGTGGATTAAGCCTTTTGCCTGTTATTATGGAGCAAGGGCATACCTGAAGAAGGGAAACAAGCAGATGGCATCGAAACTGCTGGATAAGGCAGAATCCTACAGCAAGTTTGATTATGAGGCAAAGCTTGACGGCTTTGTAAAAGCCTTAAGGTGGAAACTTTAATTTTAGGGTTTTACCCCCTCTTAGTCAGGGATTGGAAATGTACTTTAAGGGATAGCATTTGGGACGAATTTTATTTGTTTTCCCCTTGAGATTACATTGATTATTTTTGTTTAAATGACTAACTTTCCAAACGTTAAAATAGAAGATAATGTTAAAAATAGCGGTATTTGTCTCAGGCAGGGGTTCAAACTTACAGGCTATTCTTGATGCGAAACAGAGCGGGGCGCTGAATGTTGAAGTTGCAGCCGTTTTTACCGACAGGCCGGAAAGCGGGGCGGTAGAAAAGGCAAAGCAGAATTCGATCCCGGTATGGTTTTTAAGCAAAGAAAAAAAGTCAGGTTCAGTTACCAACGAAGAACTTGCCGGTTTTCTGAAAGAATTAAAGGTAGAACTGGTAGTTCTTGCAGGCTTTTTGAAGCTCGTTCCTGAAGCCGTTATTGACATATTTGAGAACAAGGTTATTAATATTCATCCTGCCCTGCTTCCGTCTTTCGGGGGCAAAGGGATGTATGGCATGAATGTCCATAGGGCAGTATTTAACTCCTCAGCAAAGATTTCAGGTCCGACGGTCCATTTTGTTGACAAGATTTATGACAACGGTAAGATAATAGCCCAGAGGGCGGTTGACATTTCGGATGTCAGTTCGCCGGAGGAAATTGCTGAGAGGGTACTTAAAATTGAGCATGAGCTTTTGCCTTTTGTAATCGGGAAATTTTCAGAAGGCAAAATTAAAATAATAGATGAACGTGTTGTTGTTTTTTAATCACATTTTGGTAGAACGTTGAAAAAACTCGCTTTAATTAGTGTATCAGATAAAACCGGAATTGTAGAGTTTGCGCGTGATCTGTCAAGCCTGGAATACGAAATTCTAGCCACAGGCAATACAGCAAAACTTCTTATTCAGAATGGAATAGAATGTACTGAAATCAGCGATTTCACAAATTTTCCTGAAATTTTCTCAGGCAGGGTAAAAACCCTTCAGCCCCGCATATTCGGTGGAATACTGATGAGGCGGGATAATGAATCGGACAAGTCCGAAGCTGAAAAGAACGGCATAGTTCCAATCGACATTATATGTGTGAATTTATATCCTTTCCCGAAAGTAGTGGAAGAGGACCTGCCGCTGGAAGTAAAGATTGAGAACATTGATATCGGCGGCCCCAGCCTTATAAGGGCAGCTTCCAAGAATTACAAGTATGTTTCCGTATTGACCGATCCCAGCCAGTATGCTGATTTTACGGCAGAATTAAAGGACGGGGGGATCTCACATACCACCAGGCAGGCCCTGGCTTCAGCAGCGTTTTCCTACACATCATTTTACGATACTCTGATTGCGAACTTCCTGGAAAAGGCTTTTGAGCGTCCAAAGACCAATGTACGCCTTAACTTCCCCTTGTCGCAGTCTCTGCGCTACGGGGAAAACCCGCATCAGGCGGCTGCTTTATATGGAAACTTCAGCAAGTATTTTGAAATTGTGCATGGCAAAGAGATCTCCTATAATAACATTATTGATCTTGTTGCTGCTGTTGAGCTAGTGCAGGAGTTTGAAGGCACGGCCTGTGCTATAGTAAAGCACACTAATCCCTGCGGTGCAGCCTATGGCAGTTCGGTTCGGGATGCCTATGAAAGGGCACTTTCCTCGGATCCTGCTTCAGCCTTCGGGGGGATTGTCTCTTTCAACAAAGAGGTGGATAAAGAGACTGCAGAGAAATTAAACGAGATATTCTTAGAGATTATTTGCGCTCCGGGATTTACGAGTGAGGCCATGGAGATACTCGTAAAGAAGAAAAACAGAAGGTTAGTCAGAGTTTTAAGGTCCTTGTCAGATGAGACAATGCTTTATAAGAGTGTGCCGGGCGGACTGATAGCGCAGGCGAAGGACAATTCGAGGCTGGTAAAAGAAGAGACAAAGACAGTTACAAAGGTGCACGTTGCCGAAGGGGATTGGGAAGATCTTCATCTGGCATGGGTTGTATGCAAGCATACAAAATCCAATGCGATTGTTTTTGCAAAAGACCGGAAGATTCTTGGAGTCGGGGCCGGTCAGATGTCGAGAGTTGATTCGGCAAAGCTGGCAGTCATGAAGGCAGCCGAACACGGGCACAGTCTGGAAAATGCAGTAGCTGCTTCTGATGCATTTTTCCCGTTTGCAGACGGCGTTATTGAAATGGCAAAAAGCGGCATAAAGGCTGTCATTCAGCCTGGCGGCTCTGTCAGAGATGAAGAAGTAATAAAAGCAGCAGATGAAAATAATTTAGCAATGGTATTTACCGGAATAAGAAATTTTAAGCACTAAGAGGTTATATGGGAATATTCGATTTTTTTTCAACAGACATCGCAATTGATTTAGGAACAGCAAATACCTTAATTTATCTCAAAGGCAAAGGTATTGTATTAAATGAGCCGTCGATCGTTGCCTACGACAGAAACACAAAGAAAATAATTGCCCTGGGCAACAAGGCCAAGGAAATGCAGGGCAGGGAACATAAAGAAATCCGTGTTACACGTCCTATGCGTGACGGTGTTATTGCAGATTTTGAAATTGCCGAAGGGATGATAAAAGCCTTTATAAAGAAGGTAAGCAACGGTCCTATCTCCTCAAGAAGAATAATCATTGCCGTTCCGAGCGGTGTTACAGAAGTTGAAAAAAGAGCAGTACGCGACAGTGCCGAACATGCCGGCGCAAAGGAAGTTCATCTGATTGCCGAGCCGATGGCTGCTGCCATAGGTATTGGAATTGACGTTGAGGCTCCGGTTGGAAGCATGATCATTGATATCGGCGGCGGAACGACTGAAATTGCAGTAATTGCACTCTCCGGCATTGTTAACGAGGAATCGATCAGGATTGCAGGCGATGAGATGAATAACGCCATAATGCAGTTCTTCAAGAAGAATCATAACCTCTTAATAGGTGAAAGGACAGCCGAGGCAATCAAGTGCGAGGTTGGCAGTGCAGTGCCTCTTAAAGAAGAGATAACAGTACAGGTTAAGGGACGCGACCTTGTAGGAGGTGTTCCGAAGACAGCCGAGGTAAGTTCAGTTGAAATCCGCGAAGCCCTCAATGAGAACGTTTCGCAGATAGTTGAAGCCGTTAAGCAGTCCTTAGAGCGTACGCCTCCGGAACTTTCGGCAGACATACTGGACCGCGGTGTAATGATCACGGGCGGCGGGGCACTTCTCAAAGGCATAGACGAAAGGATCCGCATGGAGACCAATCTGCCTGTTCACGTAGCAGAGGATCCACTTACGGCAGTTGCCCGCGGCGCTGGTAAAACAATTGACAATTTAAATAAGTATTCCAAAGTATTTATTCGCAATAGAAGATACTGATGAAGGGATTCTTTTCTAAATTCTGGTTTGGGTATAAAGAATATATAATAGTAGTATTACTACTGGTGTTAAGCCTTTCAGTACTTTCGCTGAACAGCAAACCGGGAATAAAAAAGGTGAAAGCCTTTGCCTTCGGGGGGTTTGCTGTTTTAACTTCCGGTGTTTCCAAAGTAGTAGAACCTTTCAGTACCGCTTTTGAAGTTAAGAACTTAAGGGAGGAGAACGCCCAGCTGATGCTTCAGGTTAACCGCCTCAGGGAATACGGCATTCAGAACGAGGAGCTGAAAAAGCAGCTGGCGCTGAAGGATTCCTCAAAATATCCCTTAATTTCGGCCAAGGTTGTTTCCAGATTTGCCTCCACTTCGCAGGGTAATTTTATAATAAATGCCGGTGATGATGAGAGCGTTAAAACCGGAATGCCTGTCATAAACAGCCAGGGGCTCTTGGGGGTTGTAACTACGGTTTCAAAAGATTATTCTATTGTCAGGACACTTAGGAACCGGGAGCTGAAATTTGCTGTTAAAAACCAGAGGAGCCGTTTTGACGGTGTTCTTGAGTGGAACGGCAAGGAGCTGAGCATAAAGAATGTTCCGAAGACTTACGATATGGAGGTAGGCGACAGGATAGTTACTTCCGACTTCAGTACAAAGTTTCCTCCATCGATACCGGTGGGAGTTGTTGCCGGTGGCAACAGGGACAAGACAGGAATATTTAATAATATTGTTGTTACCCCTTACGCTGATTTAATGCGTATTGAACATGTTTTTGTAATTGCTTTTGTACCTAGCGTACAGAAGAATAATTTAGAGTTAAATTTAATTAAAAATAACTGATGCGTGCCGACTATATAATTGCAATTTTATTGCTCATCCCGTTAACTATCCTACAGCTGACGGTAATCCCCTTGTTTTCATACAATCAGATCGCTCCCGACCTGGTCCTGATCCTTCTTGTCTATTACACTTTAAGGATGGGGCAGATGCATGGGACGATTCTAGGCTTTATTTTCGGCCTGTTTTTCGACCTGGTTTCAGGAGGAATTCTTGGTAGCGCGATGTTTTCAAAGACACTCAGCGGATTTCTTGCCGGATACTTCTTCAACGAAAACAAGGTAGAGCTTAATCTGCACACATTTATGTTTTTGTTTATTGTACTTGTAATAGGCACCGTGGATTCCGTAACATATTCGTTTTTTGGAGGTGCGGAGACCAGCAGCAATATGCTGACATTGCTTCTTGTGCAGGGAGTGTTTCCTGCCATGTATTCATCAGTATTATCGTTACCTATGGTGATATTCCATTCAAGAAAGATATTCGCATGACAAGCAGTAGAAAATTTGGGACAGATGTAAGGCGAAGTATTTTATACTACGTCCTTGTTTCCTTTTTTGCCGTTTTAGTGCTGCAGCTGTTTAACATGCAGGTGATAAAGCACGAATTTTTTGACGGGAAGTCGGCTGACAACAGCATTAAAGGAATAGTGCAGACCCCTCTGAGGGGAGTTTTTTACGACAGGAATTACAAGATTGTTGTAAACAACAAGCCCTCTTATACACTTCTTATAACGCCTTCTAACTACAGCAGGAAACTGAACAATGTAATTGAGACCGTCATTGGTGCCGAGCCGGGCTATATAGATGAAATTCTGGCCGACAACGTGCAGTATTCGAAGTACCTTCCGATCCGTGTCCAGAGAGATGTAAGCTTTCAGGTTATCTCATGGATCGAGGAAAACAAGGAACAGCTTCCGGGCGTAAGCTACATTGTGGATATGGAAAGGGAGTATCCCGACAGCATTATGGCTTCTCACATGTTCGGCTACACCAAGGAAATCTCGCGCAAGCAGCTTGAAATGAATAAAGATTATTACGACATGGGTGATTTCGTCGGCAATAACGGCGTTGAAAAGACGTATGAAAAATACCTGAGGGGAATCAAAGGCGTAAAGTACATGCTGGTGGATTCGAGGAGGAAGGAAATCGGGCGTTTTAAGGATGGCCTTAACGACAAGGAATCTGTAAAAGGGGACGACCTGGTCCTAACAATTGATGCTGATGCGCAGAAGGCGGCCGAAAGGGGCTTTAAGGGACTTAAAGGGGCGCTTGTTGCAATTGAGCCAAAGACGGGTGAAATTCTGGCATTTGTAAGCTCCCCGCAGTACGACCTTAACAATTTTACGACTGTTACCCCGAAGGAGATCTGGAGGAACTTAAACAGCGATCCAGACAAGCCGCTATACAACCGTGCTACGCTTTCAGTCAACCCGCCGGGATCTACATTCAAGCCTCTGGCTGCTATTGCTGCCCTGGAAGAAGGGATTATAACCCCGCAGTCGATAATTAACTGTCCGGGCGGTTTTTATTTCGGAAGATTCTTCAAGTGCCACGGCGGACCACACGGCCCTTTGACGGTTGAGCATGCAATTGAAAAATCGTGCAACACCTTCTTCTATCAGCTGATATTGAGAATAGGTCTGGACAAATGGGCAGATTATGCAAGGCGTTTCGGCTTCGGTCACAAGACAGGTGTGGACATAAGCGAGGAGAACAGGGGAATCCTTCCCTCGACGGAATATTACAACAAAAGGTACGGTAAAAACGGCTGGACAAAAGGTTTTATTGTATCTTTAGGCATCGGGCAGGGTGAGCTTAGCGTAACCCCGATGCAGCTGGCGCAGTATGTATCCTTAATTGCAAACGACGGAAAGTCGGTTAAGCCGCACATGGTAAAAGGGTACGTTGATCCCGGGACAAAGAATCTTGTTCCCTTCAAGTTTGACCCTATTGATACCAGGGTAAGCAGGAAAACAATGGAAATTGTAAAGCACGGCATGTACCTGGTGGTTAACGGCGCCGGTACGGCAGGCAACGCAAAGATTCCGGGAATTACGGTTGCAGGAAAGACAGGAACAGCACAGAACCCGCACGGCAAAGACCACGCCTGGTTTATGGGTTTTGCTCCGTATGAAGATCCCAAGATTGCAGTAGCCGTGTTAGTTGAGAATGCCGGTTTTGGTGCAACCTGGGCGGCTCCTATTGCAAGGAGTGTAATGCAGGCTTATTTGAATAAATCGTCTTTACACCAGAATCAGGCTGTTGCAAAAAATCAGAATACACCAAAAGATCAGACTCCACCAAAAAATCAGGATACGCCAAAAGATCAGAATGTATCTAAAGGACAGACTGTAACCAAAGACCAGGCGGTAACCAAAGGACAGACTGTAAGCAAAGAAAAAACTATAACCAGGGAAAAGCCTGTGAACAAAGGACAGACTGTAACTAAAGAAGAGGCTGTCCTGAAAGATCAGAATGAACGTAAAATTAAAAATGCACCCAAAAACCAAACACCCAAGGGCCAAAAAGGATCCAAAGGTGAGGAGAAGATAGTTGCGGCCTCGAACAAGAATTGATTATCAGTTAGAAGACAGGTTTGATGTAATACTTTTCCTGTCGGTATTTTTACTGACGGGAATTGGACTGGTTGCCATATACAGCGCGACCCTTCACAATCCGTCTGCAAGCGGCAACTTTAATAAGCAGCTTTTCTTTGTTGGAGTGTCAGTTGCCATATTTTTTATTACCTATTATGCTTCGCCCAGGACCTTTAACCTTGTTTCTGTTCCCTCATATATTATTACGATACTTCTTCTTGTAGCGGTACTGGCAATAGGAAAGAGGGTATACGGGCAGAAGTGCTGGATTGACATAGGTCCTTTCAGCATGCAGCCTTCGGAGTTTGCGAAAGTAGGCACAATACTATTCCTTTCTATGTTCCTGAGCCGTGAGAAGACGAATATTGAGTCTATTGGGAGCATAATTGCGGGCTTTGCCATCGGTTTTATTCCCGTTATACTGATTCTGATGGAGCCTGATATGGGGACCTCCCTTGTATTTATTTCTCTTACGGTTGTACTCATGTTCTGGAAGGGGATCAGCCTTTTCGGGCTGTTTACGATGATTTCGCCGGGGCTTGCAGTCTTTTCCTCAATGTTCGGGACGCTGCCTTTTATAATATGCCTGGTTGCAATTCTAGCGGGACTATTCTTCTTCAAGAAGAAGCTGATTATAAGCGGGGCAATCTTTGCCATGAACCTTTCTGCCGGATTCATATTCAACATTGTCTTTAAGTACTTAAGTCCTCACCAGAAGCAGCTTATAGAAACGTTTGTGGATCCAAACAGCGATCCTCTTGGCGCGGGTTATAACGCAATTCAGGCCAAGGTTGCAATAGGTTCAGGCGGACTTCTGGGCAAGGGGTATCTTATGGGAAACCAGACCCAGCTGAGGTTTATTCCCGAGCAATGGACAGATTTTATTTTCTGTGTTATTGGAGAGGAGTTCGGCCTGATAGGGAGCCTCATTGTTGTAGGTCTTTTCTTCTTCCTTTTCCTCAGGCTTCTTAAGATTGCAGCACAGGCAAGAGGGAAAAACGAGTTTAACAGCCTGGTGACAGTTGGCACGCTGGCCATATTTTTTACACATTTTGCAATTAATATAGGCATGACGGTTGGACTGATGCCTATCATAGGCGTGCCGCTGCCTTTCTTAAGCTACGGCGGAAGCTCCCTTATGTCCAACATGTTCCTCGTTGGAATTGTAGCCAACATATATAAAAACAGAAAGCAGTACACCTGATAATTCAAAACAAACCCGGTTTTAACATGACTGCAAAGGAAAAACTTCAAAGTAAGCTGAACGAAGGAAAACATATAACGGTTGGGCTGGATACAGACGTAAAGAAAATTCCGCAGCACCTCTTAAATGAAAAAGATCCGGTTCTGAAGTTTAACGAGATCATAATTGAAAATACGAGCGAATACGCCTCAAGCTACAAGCTTAACCTGGCATTTTATGAAAAAGACGGAAGCCGCGGGCTGGAGATACTTCAGAAGACGGTAGAGGTTATCCCTGAGGGCATACTGATAATAGGGGATGCCAAAAGAGGCGACATAGGAAATACTAGCCAAATGTACGCCGAGAGTATTTTTGAGCACTTTAAGTTTGACGCCGTAACGCTTCACCCATATATGGGGCTTGACTCAGTGGAGCCTTTCCTTAAGTATGAAGACAGGTTAAGCTTCATGCTGGCTTTAACGTCGAACCCGGGATCAAAGGATTTTGAAAAGCTGGAGCTTAAAGGCGGGCGCTACCTTTACCAGGAGGTGATCTCAAAGGTAAAGGAGTGGAACAAGAAAGACAACTGCGGCATAGTTTTCGGCGCAACTAACGAAAAAGAGCTTTTGGAGAACGTCGGTTCATTTGGTGATCTGACGGTGCTTCTTCCAGGTATTGGCGCCCAAGGGGGAAGCCTTGAGGGCGTTGTAAAAGCATTTAAGGAAAGCAATAAAGAAAAATTCCTCATAAATGTAAGCCGCGGGCTAATATACAAGGATCAAAGCCGTAACTTCCATGAAGCGGCAAGACAGGAGATAATATCGTTAAATAAAAAAGTCAGTGAGATATGGACAGGACAGTGATTTTAAGAAAATAAAAAATGAGCTTCGGCTCATTTTTTGTTTGTACAGCTAGATATTAAGAAATAAATTTATATATTATATAGTCTCAGGTTCTCATATAGCATCCGAATCGATCATAAAATTGAGGATATCATATGAACCGTGTTACTAAAGTCACTGAAAAAGCTCTTTATGAAGTCTGGAAGTCTGAAGAGTTAAAGAAGCTTATAAACACCATTGACGGCGAATCCGTATTTATCATGGATACGGGATTCCACAACACAGACACTTCAGGCCCTGATTTCAAGAACGCACGAATACGCATAGGTAATCTCACATACGTAGGGGACGTAGAGATTGACCTTGACGTCAGCGACTGGCGTAATCACGGCCACTTTCAAGACAACAAATATTCCAGCGTCATACTTCACGTAGTATTAAACAACAAGCACCGCCATCCCTTCGTTTACAGCTCAGATAAAAGAAAAATTCCAGTACTCTGCATTACAGATTTTATAAACAACAGTCTGTCGCTGGAGGCTTTTGAACAGGCCTCACTTGAAGCCGAATCGGGAATCAACCATTTAAGGTGTTCGCAGAAAAGCCAGAAGGTAGAGAACAAATTAAAGATCGATTTTCTTTATAACCTTGGCATCTCGCGTTTCCGCAAGAGGTGCGACAAGATTTATACAAGGCTAAAGGAGCTGGCTTATGTAAAGGAGATGGACTTAAAGGAGCCGGTAATTGGCTACGATCTGACAGAAGAGTTCCAGGCAAGGGAGTTTTCATACAAGGATTTTAAGGCAAAAGACCTCTGGGAGCAGCTTTTTTACGAATTCCTCTTTGAGGCTCTTGGTTATTCAAATAACAAGGCTATTATGCTGAGGCTTGCGCAGTCGGCAAACATAAAGTTTTTAAGGGCGGTTGTCTATGAGGCAAATTCACTTGAAACCATAAGGGCGTGCCTGTTTTACATATCGGGGCTGATTTCACCTGAGAAAACGTACGCCGACGGGGAGATATCTGATTATGTATCAAATACACTTAAGATCTGGGATACGGTAAAGGACCGGTACGACGGGAAGGTATTCTCGGATGTAAACTGGCACTTTTTCAAGTTAAGGCCGCAGAACTTCCCCACAATCCGTCTTGCAGGCGGGGCTGTACTGCTTCACAGGATCATGTTTGAGGATATAATAGGCAGGATGATAAAGAAGTTTGAGGAGATAAAAAACAAGGAAGTGCTCCTGCGTTCGGTTAAGTCGCTTTTCATTGTGCCCTCGGACGGTTTCTGGAAGAAGCATTATGTCCTGGATAAGCCGACTGAGGATGAGATAAAATATTTCATCGGGGGTTCCAGGATAGATGACATTCTGATTAACATTGTGCTTCCTTTTGTATCGGTCTATTCAGAAATTTACGGCAACAGGGAGCTTTCAAGGCACATATTTCAGATATTTTCCTCATACATTCAGCCGGATAACAACAACATAGTAAAGACCGTAGCCAGTTCGCTGCAGGTTGAAGACTCGTGGAAAAGGAGCGTCCTTTCGCAGGGGATGATTGAGCTCTTCAGGAATTTCTGTTCCCGTGACAAGTGCCGGGAGTGTGAAATAGGTAAAGGGCTGGAGGAAGGGAAGGAATTAAAAATTAAAAATTAAAAAGTAAAAATAGGGAAGAAGAAGGCAAGGATGCGGCGGGGGGGCTCTCTGACGGATTTCATATCTCAATTCTTAACTACTACGGCTCACCATTGATTAAAGGAAGGCTAAGAAAGACAATTTGACTTCCTTTAATATTTCCAATAATCTTAAATTTTATTATAATATTCTGATGCAATCCCAGGTTGCAAAGCGTTCCTTTTAAATAATTGAACAAAAAAGAGAGAACTATATGGATTTTCAGTTAAAAGACAAGACAGTACTTGTGACAGCTTCCAGTTCAGGGATCGGGCGGGCAGTAGCAGAAACTTTTGTGCAGGAGGGCTGCAACGTTGCTATATGCGCGCGTTCAAAAGAAACGTTAATTAAAACTGCAGATGAGATAAAGAAGGCCTACGGCATTGAACCCTTATGGTGTGTCTGCGACATTAATGCGGCAAAGGATATAAGTGCAACAATAGACGTAGTGAATAAGAATTTCGGGCACATTGACATACTGGTTAACAACTGCGGGGGGCCTGTTGCAGGAATTTTTGAGAACCTTAATGACGAGGACTGGCAGGGGGCATTTGAACAGGTCCTTTTAAGCGTTGTCAGGTTCAGCCGCAGTGTGCTTCCTATGATGAAGGAACGGAGGTGGGGGAGGATCATTAATATTACATCAGTAGCGGTTAAGCAGCCCCTGGAGAACCTCATGCTTTCAAACAGCCTCAGGAATGCGGTAATAGGATTTGCAAAGACCCTCAGCAATGAGGCAGGTAAGTACAACGTAACTGTAAACAACGTTGCCCCGGGCTACACGCTTACAAACAGGCTTTATGAGCTTTCTATAAATAAGTCGAAGCTTACGGGTGAAAGCCACGAGCACACTCTGGCCGAGATGGCCAAGGAGGTGCCTCTTACGCGCCTGGCCAGACCTGACGAAGTTGCCTCGGCAGTTGTGTATCTGGCAAGCGAGCAGTCGGGCTACATAACGGGCAACACTATACAGGTTGACGGCGGCCTTTATAAAGGGATTTACTAGGGAAAGGTTTAGAAAGTCAGGTGTAATAGTGTAATAAGAACGAATCAACTGATTCTTTTATGAATTATTAGTACATTTGACTTTCTTTTATAAAAAACGATCAAAATGATAAAAAAGCTAGAACTTGCAGTTGAACCGGAAAAGATTTTAGACAAAGATTACATAAAAAAAGCTGCCTCTGAGAAACTTCACGTCAACATTCAGGAAATTACCGCGGTAGTTCAGGAAAGGCGTTCGCTTGATGCCAGAAGCAGAAGGCCTGTTTACAGGGTTACGGCAACAGTATTTCTAAATGAGACCCCGCCTGAGGTCTATCCCCGCATAAATTACGAGCCGGTCAAAGGGCAGAAGAAGGTGATAATAGTTGGATTCGGTCCTGCCGGAATGTTTGCAGCCTTAAGGCTAATAGAGCTAGGAATAAAGCCGGTTGTGCTTGAAAGGGGGAAGGACGTACAGACAAGGAGGCGCGACTTAAGGGCGGTACAGCAGTTCAGCCAGGTGGATCCCGACTCGAATTACTGTTTCGGGGAAGGGGGCGCCGGCACATACAGTGACGGCAAGCTCTACACGAGGAGCAACAAAAGAGGCGACATAAAAAAGATACTGGGCGTTCTGGTGCAGCACGGTGCGGATGAAGGGATAATGATTGAGGCCCATCCGCACATTGGAAGCAACAAGCTTCCCAGGATTGTTCAGGCAATAAGAGAGACTGTAATAAATTCCGGCGGTGAGGTTCACTTTAATTCCAGGGTAACTGATTTTATAATCAAAGAAGGCAGGATTCTGGGCGTTGTTGTAAACGGGAGAGAGGAGTTTCTGGCGGACGCCGTAATTTTAGCCACGGGGCATTCGGCAAGGGACATATTCTATCTTCTGGATAAGCACAGACTTACAGTTGAGGCCAAGCCTTTTGCCATGGGGGTAAGGATTGAGCATCCGCAGAGGATTATAGATGAGATTCAGTATCACTCGAAGGAGAGAAGTCAGGCGCTTCCTGCGGCAAGCTACAGCCTTACCTGTCAGGTGGAAGACCGCGGGGTATTCTCATTCTGCATGTGTCCTGGAGGCATTATAATTCCCGCATCAACAAGCCAGGAAGAGATTGTATTAAACGGTATGTCGGTCTCGAGGCGGGATTCGAAATTTGCCAACTCGGGTTTTGTTGTAACTGTAAACGAAGAAGACTGGGCAAAATATGCCGCATACGGACCTTTTGCAGGCTTACAGTACCAGATGGAAGTTGAAAGACTGGCATTTGAAGCTGGGGGCAGGACACAGAGGGCGCCGGCGCAGAGGGTGACAGATTTTGTAAAAGGGAAAATATCCGCCACACTGCCTGAGACGTCCTACATTCCGGGGATTACCTCGTCTGCGCTTCACGAAGTGCTTCCAGGCGAGATTTCAAAACGCTTAAAAGGTGCTCTTCTGGAATTCGGGAAGAAGATGAGAGGCTACTTTACGGAAGAGGCACAGATACTGGCTGCCGAGACCAGGACGAGTTCGCCCGTAAGGGTGCCGAGGGACAGTGAGTCGTACATGCATATAAATCTTAGTGGTCTTTTCCCGAGCGGGGAAGGGGCCGGGTATGCCGGTGGCATCGTATCGGCTGCAATGGACGGGGAGAACTGTGCAGAAAAAGCGGCCAAATATATAAAAATATAATTTGTCCTAAATTATCAAATCGGTTATCTTTGTATAGTTAAAAGCTGTGGAATTGATTCATAACATAGAGGAGTTAAATTGAAAAACATTAAAGTGGTATTATTTGCTCTAGTACTATTTGCTCTTTACGCAACGGGTTATGCACAGGAAGGCAAAACTAAGAAAGTGGAGAAGAATACTTCAAATGTGGAAAAGTTTGATCCCAAGAGGGATGCGGCAAAGGACCTGGAAAACGCTGTAAAGGAAGCAAAGGAATCTGGAAAGAACATTCTTCTTGACGTGGGAGGCGAGTGGTGCCCGTGGTGCCGTGCCTTAGGAAAGCTCATGTCGGAGAACAAGGAGATAGCAGATCACCTGAAAACAAATTATGTAGTGGTAAAAGTAAATTACAGTCCTGAGAACAAGAATCAGGAAGTGCTTTCAAAGTTCCCCAAGATCCCGGGATATCCGCACCTTTTTGTGCTTGACAGTGAAGGAAAGCTCATTCATTCACAGGATACGGGAGTTTTAGAGAAGGGAAAAGGTCACGATCCTGAGAAGGTCATGAATTTTCTTAAAGAGTGGGCTCCCAAGAATGTAAAGAAGGCGAGCTGATAAAAAGAGATATTGATAATAAAGAGCCCTTAGAGATAAGGGCTTTTGTATTTTGGGGATTATATCCAGATGCCGCGGCCAGCGGTATGGTATTGATAGCCCAGGGTAACCAAATTCACCGAAGGTGAATGCGGAACTTGACATTAGTTTTGTTTTTCCCAATTTTCACAATTGCTATTGTTCCCTATGCGGGCTACTAGTAATTAGTCGAGGAATATTATGGATAAAAAATCATTTGAAAAACTTTTGGAAAGCGTGAAGCAGGGAAGTGCCATTCTTAAGGGTGAAATGAACGCAGGTGAGATAGTCACATATGTCATCTCCGGTACAAAGAAGAAAAGAGCAAAAGTTTGATAACCTTTTATAACTTGGCGGCTGAAGAGTTTGGGCTTCAGCCGCCGCAATATGTTAAACGGTTACTGTGGTGAGGTTCGATTTAAGGTTGTTGAGTTTGTATTCGGAAATGTCGGAAACCTCTTTTAAGTAACGGTTCATGTAATAGCTGTCCTTTATGTAACTGAAAAGGGCAGCGTTCTTGTCCGTTATATCTTCAAGTCCGCACAGGTAGCTCATTATCCTTAGCGTAAGGCGCCAGTTGCCCAGCTCTTCAAGGTTTTCTTTGCTGTAGTACCATTCGCCTTCAAAGTAGTTGACACCTATGTAGGATTTTACTTCTTCATCGCCAAGGAGCTTTTCAATCATCTCTCTTTCCTCTTTTTCATGCTCACTCCTGCCGTTAGAAGAAGCATCAGCTGATGCGTCGTAATTTGCTTTTGCATGAGTTTTGGGCGCCTTCTTTTCTTCTTCAGGAGTCGTCTGAAGAGTTCTTCTTGAAAGCGGGGACTTGTTCTTAAGCAGAACCCGGACAAGTTTTATAACCTGCTCCACTTCGTATGGGCTTCTGCCCAGGCGGTGCAGTATCTGCTTTAACGGATTTGTAAGGTACAGCTCGTCAAAAAGTTCAATAGTGCGGGATCCAGTGTCGTCTTTCTGCCTTAGTATACCTATGTCCTTAAGACTTAACCACAGGGCGTATATGAGCAGGTTCCTGGGGTAGTTGGATTCCCGGCTTAGCAGAAGGGATTTTCTGAAGTCGTTTGTAACGGGTTCATTTTCAACGATTACTTCGTTTTCAATCAATAGATCGTTAATGAATTTAATTGCGTTTAACCCGTTTGTAAAGTTACTGATCAGAACGGGCATGCTGCCGTCGGCCTGTATGTGGTCTCTTATCTGGTTTATAAAATACTCATAGCGTCCGATTATCAGCTTCAGCGTGTTTTCAGTATTCTTAATTTCTTTGTCCTTTATGAACAGGTCGGAAACGAGCTCAATGGCCCTGTTGTCAAAAAGATTAAGGAGAGCCTCATGTACGCCGGAGAGCCTTGCTTCAATTAAAGCTTCTTCGATGCTTTGGACCCCTGCTCCATTAAGGTTTTCCCAGATCTCCTCGTATTCTCCTGTCTGATCATATACCTCCCTGAAATCCAGGAATACATGATACTTAAAAGGCTTAAGGTGAATAAACAGGCCCTTTTCACCCATCTCACGCCCGAGCCTTATGTATTCCAGGTTGGTGACAAGATCGCGGTAGACGTAGAAATACTTGTCGTCTGTCCTTAAGCCCAGGGCAGGAACAAGGCTGGAATAAATTGTATTTCTTTCTTCTCCCACGCCAGTCGGTATGGACTTTCCGGTTGTGCGGTTAATCCAGCCTGTAGTTTCGGAAAATTTATTGTTGTATACCACAATTGCCTTTTCATCCCCGAACTTATTTGTATAGGCAAAGACATTCTGGTTTACATTGCCGTCGCTGGTATAGAAGTCGTAGAACCAGAAATTATCCACCTGGCTGAACATGTATCTTTTTTTCATGAGGGGGAATATTTCTCTTCTGTGGCGGTCGACCAAATACTCATTTACAAATTCATTATAGTAGGCTCTCTTATATTCCATGCCGTATTTCTCTGAGTAGCCCTCCACCTGTCCGTGCGCAAACATCGGCAGACCGGGAAGTGTAACCATTAGTGTTGCAACCCCGAAATACTTGTCGTCTGTTCCGAACTGTCTAATGGCAGTCTCCTCGTCGGGATTACTCATGAAGTTGACGTAGCGTTTTAATATCTCAGGGTTAAATTCAAGCGTGCTGGAGATAACCTTACGGTACTTTTCATTTTCCTCTTTCATCATCATGTGCATGAATGCGCTGTTATAGACTCTGTGCATTCCAAGGGTTCGCACGAAGTAGCCTTCCATGAGCCAGAATGCTTCTGCCAGCAAAAGCGTATCGGGCATCTCCTCATTAATCCTGTCTACAACTTCCCTCCAGAATTCCTTGGGAAAAAGCTGGTCAAACTCTTCCTGCCTTAAACCGTAGTCGCTGCGCGAGGGGATATCGCCCCCGGTGCCGGGCTGCGGGTACCACAGGCGGTGGAAGTGGCGTTTTGCAAGTGTCATTGCGGCATCAAAACGAATGATTGAAGTTTTTCTTGCAACGTGGAATATTGTCTGGATTACGGCCTCACGGACGTAGTCTTTAAGCAGATCCAGCTGCGCCGTATCGTTCCAGGGCATATTGGTACCGTCGTTGCCGTGATAGATATAGCGGACTTCGCCCGATCTGTTGTCAATTCTTTGGAAGACTACAGCGGCATCGGATTTTGACCAGTACCCGTCTTCAACTCTTATCTGAATGTTCGGGTCTTCCGACAAGTCGGGTCCCGTAAACCTGTAGTTAGGGAAGGGGCTGTAGGGGCTCTGTATAAAAAAGTCAGGGTGTTCAATAACCCATTTGGAATAGATTCCCATATGGTTCGGCACCATATCGCTTGCGAGCCTGATTCCTCTTTGGCGGCAGCGGTAGTTCAGGTTCTGGAAAGCGTGTTCTCCGCCCAGGTCGTAGGCAATAACGTAGTCGTATACAGAATAAGCCGAAGGCACAGCCTCTGGGTTGCCTGTGAGCTGTTTAATTCTTTGTGAGGCGCGGCTTCTTTCCCAGAGTCCAATGAGCCAGAGTCCGGTAAAGTTAAAGCTGGCCAGCATGTCGAGTTCCTCATCGGGTATCTGATCCAGGTGTGCAATATGCCTGGAGTATTTTCTTGAAAGCTGGTCGAGCCACACGTAGGCGTTTTTAGCCAGGAGTACCACCTGGGGCATCCAGTGCACGTCGGGCGTAAACTTTTCGCCTTCAAGGAAATCCAGGTGGGCGTCGCGACCGTATCTGTAGCCCGATTTACCCAAAGTAAGTGAGTCCAAATCCCCGGCCCCCGCTTTATAGCGCGGTACAGCCGTTGGGGCACCGCCTCCCGGACCCCATGCGCCAAGTCGGTAGTCTTCCTTTATCATGTCCACTCCTCTCAGGAGCTTATCCAGGTAGCGTAAATCGAGAATGATTGACCATCGGTTTGCTATAAACTTAAGCTGTTCTTCCAGGCTTTCTGGGTTAGCCACAATGGGAGTTCTTAAGAGGTCAAAAATGGGCTGGTCGTCCGGCCCGTACTTTTTCTCATTTAAGAAGAAGTCCTCAAGCTGGTTTATAATTTTTGTATAAGGAGTAAGCACCATTAGCTCCTCGTCCGAAAAGAGCTCCTTCAGGTCCCTGTTTGCGGGGTTATAGTTAGCAAAGAAAAGGAGAATCATCTCCTCAAGAACCACTTCGGTGTTCGGCTTGCCGTCGTGGTAGTCTCTCAGGTACTCTTCCGGGTCCTGGTTATTCTTATAGACTTCCATAGGCGGGAACTGTCTGACAAAGCTTAGTAGTGTACGCCTGAGCTCTTCTTCGCCTGAAAATTTTTTTACGTGTTCAACAGCGCGCTTAAAGACCTCCGGGTTAGCCTTTGTTTCATACTGGCGCAGTATGAAGTGGTATATTTCATCGAGCAGCCCCATGGCGTTTATCTGTCCGGCCTTCACCGAATTTTCCGGAGTCCGTTTCTCATTTAATTTCTGGGCGAAAATGCGGGAGGCGTGAAAGTTAGCAAAGACAACATTCCCGTTAAAAGAGAATATTGATTCATCAAAATTATATTTTTCCCTTGCTCTTTGCGAGATATGGAATTCATAGCCTTTACTGATTTCCTGCATTTTACCCTGTAAAGCGTGATGAAGCACGTGAATTGGGATATTCAAAGTCCCATCTTTTTTCTGCATAAATATCCTGTCCCTTGTAATTAGAAGAAAATAAACGACGTCTTTAGACGATGACAAACAAAAATTATGCAGTCTTTTGCATAAGACTGCATGGCTGCTAATATATCAATTAAGCAACCCCTGAATGAAAATCAATTAACAATAAATTACCAAAATCTTAATAAAGTATCTATTGTTAATTATTCATGAAAGGATCCCGGGTGAAAATGAAAAGATAATGTGATCAAAGGAGAATATATCCATAATAAAGGAGCTAAAAATTGATATTATTAGCATATTAAAGTATATTTTTGGATAAAAAATAAAGGTTTTATGTCAACCCCGTTAATGTCGCAATATCACAAGATAAAGGAAAGTCACCCGGATACGATACTCCTTTTCAGGGTAGGTGATTTTTTTGAAACGTTTGAAGAAGACGCAAAAATTGCATCAAAAGTGCTGGGAATAACCTTAACCAGGAGATCAAACGGAGCATCCGGGGATACACCGCTGGCGGGTTTTCCATTCCATGCCCTGGATGCATACCTGCCCAAGCTTGTAAGAAGCGGCTACAGGGTTGCCGTCTGCGAGCAGATTGAGAACCCCAAGTTTGCAAAGGGGATTGTAAAAAGGGAAGTAATTGAAGTTGTTACGCCGGGCGTTGCGCTTTCGGATAAGCTTTTAGACCATAAAAGAAATAACTATCTGGCTGCCCTCTGCCTTAAAGACGGGATGGCGGGCATATCGTTTTGCGACATTTCGACGGGTGAATATTTTACCTATGAAGTTTCCGCGGACACCATACTAAGCCAGCTGGAACTGATAAGTCCCGCGGAAATACTCATTCAGAAAAAGGATAAAGAGGAAGTCCAGAGGCTGACCGAACGCTGGAGCCAGTCTGTAAGGTTTACAAAGATGGACGACTGGATCTTTAATTTTGAATACTGCCGCGACAACCTTTTAAGCCACTTTAAGACCGTAAACCTGAAGGGGTTCGGCATAGACCATCTTACTTCGGGTATCATTGCTGCGGGCGTTATACTGCAGTACCTGCAGGATACGCAGAAGGTTAACCTTACGCACTTAAACAAAATTTCGAGGTATAACCCCTCGGAGTTTATGATGCTCGATTCTGCTACGAAGAGGAACCTTGAGATCACATACACAATGAATGACGGGGCCCGCGAGGGATCTCTTATTTCCATAATGGATAAGACTGAAACCGCAATGGGCGGCCGCATGCTTAAGAAGTGGATATCGGCGCCATTAAGAAAGCTGGAACCTGTACTGCAGCGCCAGGAATGCATAGAGGAGTTCGTGGGGAATAAGGCATTAAGAAACGGTCTGACCTCAGAACTTAAAGAGGTAGGGGATTTAGAACGTCTTATTTCAAAAGTCTGCACTGGGAAAGCCAACCCGAGGGAAATAATAAGCCTCAAGAATTCGCTGAAGAAAATTCCGGTAATTAAGGAATTCTTAAACCAAGTAACTTCTCCTGTATTATGTAAAATATCCTCACGCCTGGAGAGCCTGGAAAAAACGGTCACTCTGGTCGAAGAGGCCATTTCCGAATATCCGCCACTTGCCTTAAATGACGGGGGTGTGATTGCCTACGGGTTTAATCCCGAGCTTGATGAGCTGAGGGACTTATCCAAAAACGCAAAGAGCTGGATTGCGAACCTGCAGAAAAGCGAGAGGGAAAGAACCGGTATTTCATCGCTTAAGGTCAGCTACAATAAAGTTTTCGGCTACTACATTGAAATAAGCAACGCGAACTTAGGCAAAATACCGGATGACTATATCAGGAAGCAGACGCTTGTAAACGGGGAGAGGTATATTACTCCGGAGCTTAAGACATACGAAGATAAGATCTTAAATGCTGAGGAGAAGATTGCCGACCTGGAGTATCAGCTTTTTAATGAGATCAGGCAGTCGGTATCTCTTCAGGCTGAAGCCATACAGATGAATGCGCAGCTCATTGCAATGCTCGACTGCTACTTATCCTTTGCCGAGTGTGCCGTTCAGTACAACTATGTAAAGCCAGAGGTAAATGAGTCAGATATTGTTGATATTAAAGACGGGCGCCACCCGGTGGTGGAAAGGATACTCAGGCCGGGAGAGAAGTTTACGCCGAACAGCTACCATCTGGATAATTCCGAAACACAGGTAATTGTTCTTACCGGTCCCAACATGGCAGGCAAGTCTGTGTACCTGAGGCAGCTTGGCCTTATTGTGCTCCTGGCGCAGGTGGGATCATTTGTCCCTGCACGTGAAGCCTCAATAGGGCTTGTGGATAAGATTTACACACGTGTTGGTGCAAGCGACAACATATCGGCAGGCGAGAGCACATTTTTAGTTGAGATGCAGGAGGCTGCAAACATTCTTAACAATGCAACGAGCAAAAGCCTTATCCTGCTTGATGAGATCGGGCGCGGCACGAGCACCTTTGACGGAATTTCAATTGCATGGGCAATAACAGAGTATCTTCATGAAAACCCGGACCTTTCGGCAAAGACACTTTTTGCAACGCACTACCATGAACTAAATGAAATGGCGACGATATTCCCGAGGATTAAAAACTTCAAGGTCGAGGTAAGGGAATACGGCGATAAGGTAATATTCCTTCACAAGGTTTCGCCCGGCGGGGCAGACCACAGCTACGGCATCCAGGTGGCACAGATGGCGGGGCTGCCGGAGTTTGTTACAAAAAGGGCTAAAGAGATACTTGAGAACCTGGAAGGAAAAGAGCTCACCCCGATGGAGGTCAAGAAAGCACGCCTGGCCAAGATGAAGGCCAAAGATGAGATGCAGTTAAGCTTTTTTGAAGTGAAAGACGATTCCATAAGGCAGGCCATCTCGGATCTGGAGATTGACAATATTACACCCGTTGAGGCGTTAAATAAGCTGAATGAGCTGAAGAAGAAAGTTCAAGGAAATTAAAAATTAAGAAATAAGAAAGAGTTTATAATGGCGGTGAAATTTAAGTCAAGGTACATTCTTGCAGCTGCTCTTATACTGGCATCTGCTCTTGTGACTTTCCGGCTCGGCGTATTTTCAAGGCATTATACACCGGAGGAAAAACGGTATATTGCTGAAGTTGAAAATATGAGGCAGAAGAAGGATCATGAGATGCAGAACGATCCGCAGTCACCGTTTAACTTCAAAGGGAAGGTTCATTTTGAACCTCTGAAGTACTTTGACGTGGATCCGTCGTATGTTTTTAAGAGCAAGCTGTATGAATATGAAAATAAGGATACGGTTACTGTCTTCGGCACAAAAGGGGAGCCCAGGAAGGCCGTAAGGTTTGGATATATCTCGTTTATTTCAGAGGGCAGAAAAATTAAAATGAATGTTTACAAGGGAGTTACACGTACGGGGCAGGAATACTACAGCATATGGTTTACCGACCGTACTACAAATAACGAATCATACGGAGTTGGGCGTTATCTGGATTTTGAGAAAGTGGACAATCCGGATTATATTTATACAATTGATTTCAACCAGGCATACAATCCATACTGCGCTTACAGCCCTAATTACAGCTGCGCTGTACCGACAAAAGATGATTACGTGGATATTGAAATAAAAGCCGGGGAAAAAAAGTTTCATAATTAATGGAGTTAGCCGTGGTAGTAGTCTTAGAAAAAAATGTAACAGAACAGCAAATTGAAGAGATCATCAGGCACCTGGTGGATTTTGGTTTTGATGTTCATAAATCAACGGGTATTGAGCAGATTGTGCTCGGTGCAATAGGCGTAAAACCCGATTTTGACGTAAGAAAAGTAAAGGTCCTTGACGGGGTTCATGAAGTATATAGAATTACTGAGCCATTCAAGCTTGCAAGCCGGAGCTTTAAGAAGGAAAATACGGTCATAGACGTAAAAGGGGTAAAGATCGGGGGCAATGAAATAGTGGTTATGGCAGGCCCCTGTTCGGTTGAAAACGAGGACCAGATATTCAGCCTTGCTGAGACTGTGGCAAAGCATGGCGGCAAGATCTTAAGAGGCGGCGCCTTTAAGCCGAGGACTTCCCCGTATTCATTCCAGGGGCTGGGTGAAGATGGCCTGAAGATGATGAGGAAGGCGGCAGACAAGAATAACCTCCTGGTTGTAACAGAAGTAATGCAGATCGAACAGATAGCTTTAATTGAGGAGTACGCAGATATTCTTCAGGTTGGTGCCCGCAACATGCAGAACTATCCTTTCTTAAAGGAGCTTGGAAAATCCACAAAGCCTATCATGTTAAAAAGAGGGCTTGCCGCAACTATAGAAGAATGGATGATGTCTGCCGAATACATACTTGCCAACGGAAACAGGGATGTGATCCTTTGCGAAAGGGGAATAAGGACATTTGAGACATACACCAGGAACACGTTTGACCTTTCAGCAATTCCCGTTGTGCATAAAAAGAGCCATCTGCCTGTAATTGCAGACCCCTCGCATGCAACGGGCTACAGGGACCAGGTAATTCCTATGGCCAGGGCAGCAGTTGCCGCCGGGGCTGATGCAATTATGGTGGAAATACATAACAATCCTGAAAAAGCCCTTTCAGACGGACCTCAGTCCTTATACCCAGAGCAGTATGAAAGGATGATGCTGGAGCTCAAGGCAATTGCGCAGGCAATAGGAAGAACCATATAATTTAACAACTTTTTAGAAGCGGTAGAAAACTGGAAATTTCAATAATAGGACTCGGTTTAATCGGGGGATCCATCGCTAAATCCCTTAGGAAAAGCGCTGAAGATTTTTCTATCAGCGCCTGGGACCGTGATGAGGTCTTAGAGAAAGCTTTGGAAGAAAAAGTAATAGATGCGAAACTTAAGTCTCCGGAAGAGGCCATAAAAAGTGAAGTTATCTTTCTCTGCCTTCCTGTTGATGAGTCGCTGAAGGCTTTTGAAGCTCTTGCCCCAGGGCTTAATGAAGGCACACTTATTACCGACGTATGCGGTGTAAAAGGGAAGTTTGAGGACTCCTGGAAATCCCTTAAGAGCAAAGGTACATACATTGGCGGGCACCCGATGACGGGTAAGGAAAAAGGGGGTTTTCAGAATTCCGATCCACTGCTTTTTGAAAATGCCGTCTATATTGTATCTGCCTCAGGTAAGGAAAGTCCTTATATAAATAAATTTCTTGGAATACTTTCCATTCTGGGAGCCAGGCCGGTTTATCTGGATCCATATGTGCACGACAAGGTTGTTGCCAGCGTAAGCCATCTGCCGCAGCTTTTATCTGTGGCGCTGGTAAATACTGTAGCCAGGAATTCAGACGGGGTGAACAACCTCGATTTTGCTGCCGGGGGCTTCCGCGACATGACGCGCATCGCTTCAAGCAGTTTTAACATATGGAAAGATGTTATCAGGTTTAACAAGCGTGAGATAATATCCGCACTTGAGCTTTTTATTGGCGAAGTAAGCAGCATGAAAGATGAGATAAGCCGCGGGAACCCGGAGGCTCTCGAAGCTTTGTTTAATTCATCACGTGAAAGCAGGGAAAGGATACCCAAGGTCAACAAGGGGTTCATTACCCCCTTATTTTATATTTCCGTATTTATTAAAGATGAACCGGGCTCAATAAGCCGGATTTCTTCGGCATTATTCCAGGAGTCAATTAATATTAAGGATATAGAACTGCTTAAGTTTCGCGAGGGGACCGGGGGAACATTCCAGATAGCCTTTGAATCCGAGTCTGAAAGCATCAGGGCGGCAGAAATTCTTGAACGTGCCGGACTTGATGTATATTGATCCCTTTCCTCTATCCTGGTATCTAGTACTTGTAATAGATGAGTTTATTAATTGTTTCAAAGCAGAGGTCAGGGTACTCCTCTAAAAGCATGGCCATTGCTGCCTGAGTTGAAACATCCATTGATTTTAGCTGACGGTATTTTGCTATAATCTGGTATTCCCTGACCTTTTTCTTGTTCAAGAGGCCTTCTTTGCTTAAAAGTTCGAAAATATCTTTGCTGATCAGATCTTCTAATGGGTTAATTGTCATTTTTTATCCTGATTTCCGGAATTAATATTTAATTTCTAAAAGATTATCGACGATTTTCATTTATATTACAATGAAATTGAGGGTATTAATTTGGGGATAAGCTGACTTGCCTTCAGTAAGCGGGACTATGAAAGTTTAAGATGAAGGTTTACGTTGACAAGAGTCACTTAATTGATACAAATCATTCTTTATCTTATTTTAGAGACAATTATGAGCTGGATTCTTAATAGCTTTTCACGTCAGAGAGTTAAATTCCAAATAAATATTAGTTTTTTCCTGCTGCTGGCAGTACCCTTTGTTTATATAAATTCAGCAGAAAATGTCTTTATACGTGTAAACCAGGTGGGATTTCTGCCCGGGGATATAAAGACCGCAGCCGTAATGTCGGAGGGCGATATTAAAGGGCGTGAGTTTTTGATTTATTCAGTCCGGGGTAAAGATGCTGTTTATAAAGGGTATTTGAATAATGGCCTGAAAGGGGAAGGGAAATTCCGGAACATTTATGGAATAGATTTTTCAGATTTTAGAACCCCTGGTGAATACATGATCAAATGCGGCAGTGCAGCGTCACTGCCGTTTTCAATCGGAAGAAACGTTTATAACGGAATAGCAGATTCACTTCTACTGTTCTTTAAGGTCCAAAGATGCGGTTATACCGATCCTTTTCTGCACGGGGTGTGTCATATAGCCGATGCAACAAGACTGGTCTCGGGCAGCCTGATGTCGGGAGTGTCTCCATTGTCAGGGACTCAGGATGTTACAGGGGGATGGCACGATGCGGGGGATTACGTCAAGTTCTTTAACACGACGGCTTTTTCCACGTATATGCTGCTTTTTTCATATGAATTTGATCCTGTAATGTTCGGTTTTGACGGCAATAGTAACGGTGTTCCCGATATACTGGAAGAAGCAAAAGTCGGGCTGGACTGGCTTTTAAGGTCGCACCTGTCAAACGGCAAATTTATCATTCAGGTACAGGATTTAAGGGATCACGAGCAGGGCTGGAGGATGCCGGAAGAGGACAAACTGACTTTTGACCGCCCGGCATTTATTGGTGGCGGGAAGAATACAATTGGAATATACAGCGCCGTTATGGCACTGGCCTCAAGGATATGGAAAGAAAAGCTGCACTATGATGAGTTTGCAGATAAGTGTCTTGCGGAGGCTTTAAGGAGCTACAAAATGGCTTCCGGAATGCCGGAAGTTGATAAAAGCGGGACCGGGATGTACCTGGATTCAAAATCGCGGGGCAAGATGGCCTTAGGTGCTCTTGAGCTCTTTGAGGCCACAAAGGATGAAAGATACCTCAAAGAGGCGGTCAGTTATGCAAATGAGGCCAAATCGGATTACTGGTGGAGCTATGGTGATATTAACTCTCTTGCAGATTATAAAATTGCAAAATACGAGCCTGTGGTAAAAGATTATTTATTTTATAACCTGAAGAACTTTAATGATTTAAAAAATAAGAGTATTTTTGGGCAGGCGGCTTCAGACAGCTGGGGTTCAAATAATGCCCTTATGGGGGCGGGGCTGCAGGCAATTCTGTGGCGGCGCCTTACGGGTAAGAGTGATTTTGATTCCTTAATGATATTTCAGCGTGATTACATGCTTGGGAAAAATCAGTGGGGAATCAGTTTTATATATAACATCGGGAAAGTTTTCTCAAGGAATTTCCACTCCCAGGTGGGGTATTTAAGGAAAGGCTATCTTCCGGGCGCTGTAGCAGCAGGGCCCATAAGCAGGAAAAAGCTGGAGGGTTATAAAATTAAAACAAACGAAAAGGATCCATTTAAAGAGTTTCAGACAGAAAGCTCGGTCTACCAGGATATGAGAGAGGATTATGTGACAAATGAGCCATCAATTTCAACTAATGCCACAGCATTATTTTTGATCGGTTACTTTGCCGGGAAGTAGTGTTTTAAAATGACACAGTTAAAAAATGTTTCTCAATTTGAGCCAATGACAATGGTATCATGAGGTATTATATTAGGAAATAGTGACCATTTAACGGCATAAAATTTGCATAATATTAAAAAACGAGCGACATATGAAAAGAAACATACAATTAGTACAAACCGGGTTACCCCTTATTGATCAGGCCTGGGGTGGATTTTACAAAGGGGGGACATATTTACTTGTAGGCCCGAAGAAGTCCGGGCGTACGCTTTTAGGCCTGCAGTATGCAATGCAGTCGGCAAGGCAGAAGGAAGTGTGCCTGTATTTTACGAACATGAGGCCGAAGGACCTGATGATACATGCAGCATCCATAGATTTTGACATTCAGACTTATATGAATCAGAATCTTATTGTTGTTGTACGTGTAACCCCGCCGGCTGATTTGTATGACCTGCGTGACCCGGATGAATATTTAATTGAGTACTTAAAGGATATAGTTACGGTTGTAGAGCAGTTTGCTCCGAAGAGAATAATATTTGATGAGCTTACGCCATATATCGGTTTCAGCAATCTGAACCTTTTAAGGGAGTCGTTCCTTGAGACGCTTGAGAACATAGAGCAGAGGGACGTAACAAGCCTTTTTACAATAGGCGAGCCTGCAACGCCGGTTGCCCAGTCGATTGTAGACGAACTGGTTCAGCACGTTACGGCTACAATTTATCTCCAGAAGAAGATTATTCCGGGCGAGAACAAGTCGCAGAGCGGGAAGATGACAATTACGCCAAACATAGGGCACACCGAAGGGCAGTTTACGGCAAATTATTCAATTGAGCCTTACAAGGGAATAGTAACGGATTTCAAGCCCGCATGGCCGCAGGCAGAGTTTTCTCCTGCTCCGCAGGCAGAACTAAAGCCGGCTGCAGAAGGCCGCTACCAGTCGCTTTCAAATTTTGAAACATACCAGGAGCCCTACACCTTTTCAAATTTTTATGAGTATAACGATTTTCTGCTTCTTCTGAACAACCAGATTGCATTATACAAGAGTACAGGGCAGGTATTCTCTCTCATATCGTTTAAGCTTGACGCCCAGGCCGAGCGTGAGAGGCTTCTTACGATAAATCAGCTCCAGAACGCCGTGCGTCTTGCTACGGACAAGAAAGACAAGATCTGCGTCTACGAGAATAAAGTTATCGTACTTCTTATTAGGAGTGATAAAAAAAGCCTGTCCGGGCTTGTAGCAAAGATTCAGGCCAATTTCCCATCGGGCGATCCAAACTATATGAAAGCTGTACAGCAGTACATTTCAGTTCTTTCAGTTGAAATTGACGAAAGTGTTGAAAATGCTGAAGCAATAATGAAGTTCGTGCTTGGTGAAGAGTTCAGGAGTGATAAAAATAACGATTCATTTAACAGGTATAACCCGAACTGATGAAAAAAATCCTTATTCTTGCATTTTTTCTGTTTTCAGCCTTCACTGCCTTATCAGCTCAAACCGGGCAGACGGCCTTAAGGTCGGAAGCAATGAAGCAGATTCAGGCCGGGAACTTCGGCGAGGCAATTGATCTTCTTAATAAATACATAGCTGCATACCCGCATTTGTCCGACGGATTAAACTTAAGAGGCTTCTGCTTCGAGAAAAGAGGGCAGTACGGCGATGCGGTTCTGGATTACAAGCGCGCCCTCATGATCAGCCCCAACAACTCCGAAATCAAAAAGAATCTTGCGCGCGCCGAGAACGTGTGGAATTCCTTATTATACAGGAAGATAGAAGGTCACAAAAGGGAAATTGCCATAAACCCGCAGAACCCTGTAAACTATCTGGAAATAGGGAAGTGCATGAAAAACCTGGGGCGCTGGGATGATGCTGAGACCTGGTACGACCACTTCCTCTCGCGCACGGAAGCCTCAGCCGATGAGATCATCAGATACAGCGAGATACTTTCCCATAATAACCACATTCAAAAAGGGGAGAAGATACTCAAAACCTACACCGAAAAATATCCCGGTGACCAGAGGCTCTGGAGCCGCTACGGATTCTTTACGATGTGGCTGGGTAAGTTTAAGATAGCAATTAAAGCCTTTGAAAATGCGCTTGAAATAAAACCCTTCTTTAAGGAAGCACAGGACGGCCTGGACCAGGCAAAGGGAAAAGCCTATATATTTGAATGGACAGATACCACCGCCAGACATAAAGCAAAAGCCAAGGTCAAGGAATACCCGGTTGACAGATACTACAGAATGGTTAGGAAAAAGCCCTCGGATGAAAAGACGAGATATCTGCTCATCGATGAGCTTGTGAAAGTTAAAAGGTATGAAGAGGCTTACCAGCAGCTTCAGGTTTTATCCAAGTCTCACAGCGACGACCAAAAATTCCAGGCGCTTTACGACAGTGTTATAACGATAAGAGAAGCGCTTATAAAAAACAGGGTTGAGGACTATAAAGCCCGCCTGGAGAAGAACCCAAAAGACAAGGAAGCCGCACTTGCCCTGGCAGAGAGCTTAAGCGGTCTTTTTGACTATGACGGCGCGGTAAAGGTGCTTGAAGATTATCTTGCGCAGACGGGAAACTCGGAGAGCCCGGATGCCAGGTTCAGAATTGCAAGATATGCCGGGTGGAACAGGGACTTCGGAAGATCCTTAGAGCAGGTTAATTTTCTTTTGGGAAAAGATCCGGACAACCTGGACTATCAGCTCCTGAGAGCGCAGCTGGCAGTATGGACGAGCCAGGACTATGACATAGCAGAAAAGCTTCTTTTGAATGTTGTACAGAAACAGCCGGAAAACATAGACGCGCTTCTTGCATTCGGTACTTTAAGGACTAACCAGGGGAACTTTGAAGATGCAAAAAAATATCTGGAACTGGCCCGCGGCGTAGATTCCACGAGTAAGTACGTTGAACAGCTGGAGACCTATCTTGCTGCCGAGATTTCGAGAGCCGAGGAAAGAAAGATTTTTGAGATACTTGAAGAGGGAAGAAAGATACTGGTTGAGTCGCACGACTGCGAGCAGGCTCTTCTGAAATACGATGAGTACTATTCCAAGGCTAATGTAAACCGCCTCTTCCTCCTGGAATACGCTGAGGTTTATGCATGCGTTAAAAACTATCCGAAGGCAATTGAACTCTATAACCAGGCACTGAACGAGGAGTACAGTTTTGAAGGTGCATACGGAAGGGCAAAGGCTTACCTGTGGGGAAAAGATTCCGTTAATGCTTTGATTGAATTCAAGAAACTTGCCGCGGAGGCTCCGGACAACTTTGAAGTAAATATGCTCCTTGGCGACTCCTACCAGGCAATGCATCAGTATGATGAGGCAAGGGAAGTATACGACAGCCTGATGGAAAAGTTTACTGATTCGGCACAGGTAGCGCTCATTCAGCCAAGATACTCCTGGATTCCTGTTTCGGGGTTCAGCTCTTTTATGTCATCTTTCCCCAACTATATAGGTCTGGCGCCTCAGTTTAACTATTATTCCGATAACCAGAATCTGAGCTTCCAGAACTCCGGCGGAAGGCTTGAGTTCGGGCTTACTAACTATATTTCTGCAGGCGTAACATTTATGAGAGGAACCCTGAGCTCCAAGACCGCCTCGAGAAATTATACCACCCTGGAGGGTAATTTGTACCTCAGGCTGTCGAAGTATTTGATACTCGCGGGCGGCTACGGCAATATGACCTACAGGGGTACGCGCAATATGCGGATTTCAAACGCAAGCCTTGTATACAGCAGGGAAGGAAAAGAAAATAAGGTTAACCTTAATGCAAACTATTTAAGGACAGATGCCGGGATAATACTCTTTTCAACACGCCTCATAGACTACAGGAGCGAGAGGATAGACAGGATAATGGCCAACATGTACAGGTTTAACGGAAGCTTCCAGAACAAGCATGGGCTGAAGCTCTCAGGTATCTTCAGTTATCTTACGCTTGATGACGGAAACGCGGGAAACGACCTGCAGCTGAGGCTCGGGAAGGCTTTTGATGATGATATAACGGCGGGTTATGAATATGCCTATTCGAACTATTCATGGAAATCCAACTTTTACTACTCACCCCGGAATTTCGAATCTCACAGCCTCTGGGGAGAGTGGATGCTTGAGAAGAGTGATGACCTGGAGCTTACACTTGGGGCAAAACTGGGCTACGTTCCGGCAAACGATTTTCTGGTGAGGGAGATTTCGGGTACTGCCAATTACAAAATATTCAAGTCGCTGAGCCTCATGGGCAAAGTTACAGCAGGAGGTACTTACCGTTACGATGCCGCATATAATTTCTTATCGGGGTCCATATCGGCCTTCTGGACCCTATGATTTATTAAAAAGCGAAGAAAAAGTTTTTATAAAAGCCGGCTTTCAAAAAGGCCGGCTTTTTCATTTTCAGGACCAACTGTAATATTTCCGGAATTCTGCTATATTATATTATTATACGAATCAATTTGAGCCGCTTACTCTCTTTAAGGAGGATTCACAAGTGGAAGATACAACGAGAAATAAATTTTTCTGGACCTGGCTTTCGTGCATAATTATTGGGATTGTTCTGATATTGAGCATCTTCTTTATGGAAGAAAGGCACAACAGCGCCCGGCCTTCAACCCAGGGGACTACACAGACAAACCCGCAAAGTATACAGAAACCTGACTCGGTAGGGCAGATAAGTAAGTAATATTTTGGGAGGCTGCGAAAAGAATAACTCAATTAACATCGGGACCTTGAAATATGAAACCAATATGGTTTTTTGTAGGACTTCTTTTAACAGCATTGGGGCTGATCATTATTGCTGTGGGAGTTTACTACATTTTTAACCCCGGGCTTAACAGGACTGTACTGGCAGGCCTTCATCCCAATCTCTGGTGGGGAGGTATAATGCTGATAGCAGGAATACTGTTTATTATGACGAACAAGAATAAGGTGATCCGGTAGCTTGCGGCAAAAAGGGAAGTCCCACAGCAGCATTCCGCTCAGGCAAAGACTAAAGTAACAACACTTTTTCTTAAGCCCGTAAGCGCCAGGGGAATCGCATTTTATCTAAAAGAGCAGTCTGCCGGGTTACGGTGCCGCTGCAGATAACCTTCCGGTTAAAGTTATCCAATTCTGTATTGCTTGTCATTAATGAAAAAGTAAGTTATAATTGATAATTATGTTTCTTATTGTGCTTATTTATCAAAAGTATGAGATGGGACATCTTTTCAGAAATATAATAATTCTGCTTTTCCTCTTCATTACAGCCTCAGCGCAGAGCCCGCCTGAAGCGTCGAACACATATTACCTGAGCGGATTGGAATTTCTTAAGAAGCATAACACCGATGAAGCCGAGGATATGTTTAAGAAGTCTATCCGGAAATTCTCCGATGCCCCTTCCATGTTTGAGCTTGCGAAGCTCTACCGCGATAAAAATACTATCTCCGGGCGCGACCGTGCACGGGAACTGGTACAGAAGGCCATCTGGAAAGACCCTAAAAAAATTGACTACAGAATGCTGCAGGCAAGCCTCGCCGAAAAGTTCGGACTTTCAATGGCATTCGGCAGATACGAGGAGATAACGGAAATTGACAGCACGTGTGCAAAGGCCTGGTTTAATATGGGGAAGATAAAAGAGGCTGATTTTAACGAATATCATAATTCAGTTTTCATGGAGGACTACTCAAGTCCGCTTTTAAGCTATGAGAGGTTTGCCATAGAAGATATGCAGGAAGCTGAAGGCTACTTTAAGAAAGCTTTGCGCTTTGATCCCAAAAACCAGGAGGCGAGGCTTCATATGGCATTTCTTTACGAAGATGCAAACATGCTGGATAAAGCCACCCCGCTTCTGCAGGAAATGAGCCGGATAGATTCCATGAATAAGGATGCTCATTTATATCTGGGGCTCATTTACTACAAGACTTCAAACATAAGAAAGTCATATGAAGAATATAAAAAAGCCTTAAGGCTGATGTCTTATGATGAGGAGATTGATTTTACATTTAACTCTGTAAAGGAGCTTTTAGAACCCCTGCTTGGTGATGAGTACAAGAAGTATACAAAAGACGAACTTAAGGAGATAATAGATCTTTACTGGAAGGTTAACGACCCGTTAAACCTGACTGAGTATAATGAAAGGCTGCTGGAGCATTATTCACGCGTAGCCTATTCAAATCTCCGTTTTACAAGCAAGACCGACAGTACCCCGGGCTGGAAGACTGACAAGGGGGAAGTGGTGATGCGCTACGGCGAGCCTGTTCACAGGATCCGCTACAGGCCGCAGCTTCTTGGCGGGGAAAGGATGTCGATTAAAGTTAAGACTGACGTCTGGGATTATAACGGCCTGACATTCGGTTTTACAGATGAATACATGTCGGGCAACTACCGTTTCAGTGTGCCAATACCGGGAAGCAGGTTCATACCGCAGTATCCGGGTGATTCACAAAGGCTGATGGAGTACTTAAGGAAAGTGAAGTATGAGGATTATAAGCCGAAGTATGACGGCCCGGCCTTTAGCATGCCTTACTACATTGCGCAGTTTAAGAACATGGGAAGTAAGAAAACCGATATCTATGTAAGCTACGCTATGAGCTTTCCCGACAGCATAGTTAAAAATAAGAAATTCACCAGTTCGCACAATTACGGCATTTTCTTCACGGATAAAAACTACGAATCCCGTTTCCAGAAAAAGAGCAGTGTAGGTGAGATGTCTGAAAAGAGCAAAATCAGGGTGCCGTTGTCTGATGAGTACTATGTCCACACTGTTTCCGTTACAGTTTCGCCCGACTCCGGAATTCTTGCCTTTGAGGTCTTAAGAAGTATAGATAACGGGGTTGCCTCAAGCCATAATCGTTTTAAGATAAGGGAATTCCGTGATGGTGAATTTTCCGTAAGTGACCTTCTGCTGGCCTCAGATGCAGGTGCAGGCAATTTGGAAAATGCTCCCATAAAAAGAAAGAAAATAGGGATACTCCCGAATCCTCTAAACACCTTTACTAAGTCGCAGAGCCTGTACCTTTATTATGAAATTTACAATCTGATTATGAGCAAGGAGCACAAGACGGATTTTGAGCAGAAGATCACTATTGTAAAAGCAGAGGAGGAGTCGGGGCTAAAAAAGATATTTCATGCAATAACGGGGATCTTTGGTCTAAAGGGTTCAAAAGAGGAAGTCTCGCTTACTTCAAGGTATCAGACAGAGGAGAAAGATCCGCAGATGTACATACAGCTGGATATGAGCGAATATGAGGCGGGGGATTACATTATAGGAATTGTCATAAAAGACAATCTGAGCCAAAAAGAATCCAGGGCAGAAACCTTACTTCACTGGTGGTAAGAGAATTTAAGGCCTTTGATGCACGTCACTTAAGGTAAAATAATGATAAAAAAAATTTTGAAAGAATTTTAGTTTATTTGATTCTTATATCCCTTTTTAGTATCAATACCTTAGAGGCTCACCTAAACCCGCAAATTCAAAAAACTGATCCGATTTTAAAGGCAAAGCAATTATGATTTTATTAATCCTGATTTTTTTCGTGCTCCAGCAGCCGGTTATCTTTTCACAGTCAGCCAGACAACTCCTGGAAAAGGGGAGCACCCTGGCAGAAAAAGGTGAACTGCAAAAAGCAGTTAAATATTTCTCAAGATCAATTGAGATGGATTCCACGGTTTTTGAGGCCTATTTGGGCCGCGGTGACTCAAGAAGGATGCTTGAAGACTTCGAGGGTGCAATCTCAGACTACAGCAGGGCAATACTTTTAGACGGCAGTGACTACAGGGGATTCTTCAAAAGGGCAATTACAAGCTGTCTTAAAAAAGATTACGCGGCTGCATTAAAGGATTACGACAGTGCAGTAAGATTAAGTCCGGAAAACGAGCGCCTGCTCTTTGGGCGCGGATGCACGAAGTACCTGAAAAAGGATTATGATGGGGCTATTTCAGATTTTACGGAAGCCCTTCGCTTAAACGATGAGAATGAACTTACGGCATTCAGCCGCGGGGCTGCCAGGGAGGATATGGGGGACATAACAGGTGCCATTGAAGATTACAGGCTGGCTGAAAGAATAAACCCGGAGGTTAAGAGCATGGAATATTTTATCCGGAGAGCGGAAGATAGGATGAAACCCGCAAAAAAATAGCGGGGAGGAATATAATTGTAAATTTAAAAACCGCGTTCAGCGGTTTTTTTTTGAGTTTTCAAATCACCGGAGAGCCCATTCAAAGATTGCCCGCCATAAAAGCAGTGTGCCAAAATGTGATAGCGGACACCGGTTTTTATCAATATGAGACATTAGAGGGGAGTAAAAACTGGAGAAATGTGCTCTAAATCACCAAAACTGCAATAAAAAACTTTGGCACTCAATTTGGATTTCATTTAGTCCAATTAAATATTACAAATGGTGGAGAAATGTTTAGAGATACTTTTCACGAAAACAGGATACTTGACACTTTAGTTTTTCCAATTCTGGACTCCAGCGAAATCGGAATCTGCATTATAGGTAAAAACGGCATCATTCAGGAAATTAATGACGCTTTCCTAAAGCTCTTCGGTTTTTCGCGCAGTGAGGTGGTTAATAAACATTTCTCGACGGTAATTATGGAAGAGAACAAGGAATATTCTCTTAAGCAGCACGAGGACTTCATGGAAAACGGTTACTTTGATAAAAGAGAAGTCCTCTTGAGGAAAAAAAGCGGAAAGTTTTTCTTTTCACAGGTTACCGACCTTAAGATCAATGATGAAGCAGGCAATCTCTACAGGACCACTTCATTTCTGGATGTTACCGAGAAAAAGCACAATGAGCTGGTTAAGATGATACTGGGCAAGCTTCCTGTTGAAGCTGAACCGGCTGACACTTTTGAATCGATGTTCAGGATAGTACATGCTTCCACCGAGCAGCTTATGCCAGCCTGCAATTTTTATGCGGCTCTTTATGACGAAGGTTCTGAGGCTGTCAGCTATTTATACAAAGCAAATGAGCTTTTTGACGGCGAGGATGAAAATAACAATACACAGGTTTACGACCAGCTTGTGCGCAGGATTATGCAGGCAGGCGGACCAGTTCTTCTGAAGGGTGAGGCTTTAAGGTGCCTTTTTGATCAGAATACGCTTGACGAGGAGATAATTCCAAGGGTGGTTCTGGGTTCGGTGCTTAAAATAAAGGGGGTAAATGCCGGCGTAATGCTCCTTCCAAACTTTGAAGACAAGGATGCTTTTACTGAAAGCCATCTTCCTATAATTGGCAGGCTTGCCGAGACTGTCTCAACAATAATGGAAAGAAGGAAATATGAGGAACAGCTGACAATTACGATGGAAAAAGCCGAAGAATCCAACAGAATGAAGACAGCTTTTCTGGCACAGATGTCTCATGAGATCAGGACTCCCATAAACACCATACTATCATTTACTTCACTGGTGAAGGAAAAATGTGAAGGAATACTTGAAGAAGAGTTAAAGGAGAGCTTCAACATAATTGAAAGCGGCGGAAGAAGACTTATAAGGACAATAGATATGATCTTAAACATGTCTCAGCTGCAGAGCGAGGGGATTGATACCAATCCGCAGGAGCTGGATCTTGCAGCGGATATAATTGCCCCGGTAATGAAGGATTTCTGTGCCTCTGCCAAGGCAAAGAACCTGAGTTTCTCATTCAACAACCAGCTGGTTGGAGAGAAGATCGTAGGCGACCAGAGCACCATTAAGCAGACATTTGAACAGCTCATTGATAACGCAATTAAATACACCAGAACAGGCAGGGTTGAAATTTCTCAGTACCATAATTCCATGGGTCGTGTCTGTGTATCGGTAAAAGACACCGGAATAGGAATTTCCAAAGAGTATTTGCCGAAGCTGTTTACCGCATTTTCGCAGGAAGAGATGGGCTATACAAGGAGATTTGAAGGCAACGGCCTGGGTCTGGCTATGGTGAAAAAATATATCGAGATGAACAACGCTTCTATAATGGTTGAAAGCGAAAAAGGGCAGGGTTCAACGTTTACAGTGGTATTTCCTTAAGTTAAACATAAAAGTGCAATACAAGGCGGGCCTTAGACAGCCCGCCTTTTTTATTTTTAAAGGTATTCATTTTAAGTGTGAATTCAGTTATTTTTGCAGATAACAATATTCTTTTTCAGCAAAAGAAACATTTTTCTGTAAAACTTAGTATAACGGGCGTTTAATAATTCTGTTTTGTTTTTCGAGGGTAGTCATGATTGATTCTGTTTTGGTATTTTTCAGCGATTTAATTAAAAATATTCGATTTGTAGACCTGCTTGATATAGGGATAGTTTCTTTTTTCTTATATACGTTTATTAACTGGTTCAGGAAAAGCGCCTCCAGGAGGCTTTTAATTGCAGTTACAATTTTTATTGTTGTTTACCTCCTGGCAAGGATACTGGGGCTTTACCTGACCGAGATGCTGATTAAGATAGTAATTGGCGTTATTCTGATTGCCGCAATTCTTCTTTTCCAGTCGGATATCCGCCGCCTGATAGACCTGATCGGGACCTGGGGAGGCCTGAGGGGTTCAAAAAGGACAGGGATACTTAACACCACTGTTGATACAATCATTTCCGCATGTTCAAAAATGGCTGAGAGGCGTACTGGTGCCCTTATTGCAATAAGGGGGCGTGAGATCTGGGATAACTGCATCAACGGCGGAATTGAGTTAGACGGGAAGCTGAGCCAGCCTCTCATATACAGCATATTCAACACCAAGTCTCCCGGCCACGACGGCGCCATTCTGGTGGAAGACAACAGAATCATCAAATTCGGGGCTCATTTAACGCTTTCAACAAACTTAAAGGAGCTCGGCGTTGGCGGAACGCGCCATGCTGCGGCACTCGGGCTTTCGGAAAAGTGCGACGCGCTTGTAATTGCCGTTTCTGAGGAAAGGGGTACAATCAGCGTGGCAGAAGACGGCACAATGACAGTTATGAGTTCCAGCAGCGAGCTGAAGGAGAGAATTGAGCGCTTCTGGGATAAGAACTACAGAAAAAAAGAAGAAACTATTTCCAGATGGTGGAAAAGCAAAAGCCTCCAGACAGCCATTGTCGCCCTGATGCTTTCGGTTACCTTCTGGGCTCTTTTTGCATATCAGTCGGATAAAGTCTACAGAAGCTATTCTGTGCCTATTGAGTTCCGTAATCTGAGGCCCGAACTGGCCCTGGAGGACCCGGTCCCTATGGAAGGGAGGATTACACTGTCCGGTTCAGAGCAGGCGTTCAGGCTTTTCAATCCCTCGAACCTCATAATTTCAATTGACATGGGGAGACTTGAAAAAGGTGAAAACGAGATTATGGTGGCCCGCGATAACCTGGAACTTCCCTCGGGCATAGACCTCTACAGGGTGGAGCCGAGAGTGCTTAAGATTAAGGCCGATGCAATGAAATTCATTCGTGTACCGGTAAAGGTGCAGACGATGGGAAAAGTTTCCGGGAACTCCAAATATATGAAGCTCTACGCCGATCCTGCATACGTAGTGCTGAGGGTACCGGCTAACAGCTACAGCATGCCAAGGTACGTTTCTACCGAACCAATCGATCTTTCAGAGGTAAGCGAATCATCTGCAATTCCAAGCAGGCTTATTCCGCCCAGGACAACGAGGCTTCTGCCTGAACAGAGCCCCGAAATAATGGTAAAGGTTCAGATCCCGGGAAAGTAAGATTCAGTTCCGGTAGATTTCACTTTGAGAGATACGCAATTTCTGTATTTAATTTTTGAAGTCTCTTTGATAATTTTAAGCTGCTTTTATTCAAAGAACGGAAAGATAATTGGCAGACCAGGTGAAAGTTTTTATTTTAACAGGAGAATATCAGGACCTTCAAAAAGGGAATACCCTGCATTACTGGGGCATTTCGGAAGAGGGAATGCCCGTGGAATTTGTAATAGATACCGTAAGGCCTGTATTCTTTATCAACAGGGACGACACATCCATAAGCTTGCCATTCCAATACACGAGAAGAGAAGTTAAACTAAAGTCATTTGACTTCAAAGACGTTGATGCCTTGTACTTCAGGACGCAGAGGGATCTGAAGGCGGCCTCAGAAAGCCTCCACTTGCAATACATAAAGACGTATGAATCTGACGTTGACCCTGTAAAGAGGTTCCTTATGGAGCGCTTCATTTACGCACAGCTTAAGCTTACTGGTGAAAGCATGAAGGCGGGAGGCATCCTTAGGTTCGTTAATCCCAAAGTGGAGCCCTGCGAGTTTGAACCGAAGTTTAAGATAGTTTCAATTGACATTGAAACGGGCATTAAAGACGGGCGCCTGTATTCAATTGCCGCTCATATAAGCGGCAGGGAGGGGGAAGAAAAAGTAGTTTTTATGCTTGGCGATGGTGCACCGGGAAAAGGAGAGCTAAGGCTATATAAGACTGAAAAAGACCTTCTGCAAAGTTTCTTATCCTGGTTTAAGTCGGCCGATCCCGATATCATAATAGGCTGGCATGTGATAGGTTTTGACCTGATGTTCCTTGAAAACAAAGCCAGGGAGCTTAGCCTGCCCTTTGACATTTCAAGGGGAGGGGGAAGGATAAGGCTCACGGAAAGGAAAATGGGGGGCTACTTTGCCTACATACCGGGAAGGGTGGTGCTTGACGGGCCTCCGACCTTAAGAAGCGCGTTTTATTCATTTGAAGACTTTAAGCTGGAGACCGTGGCGCAGGAGCTCCTGGGCAAGGGAAAGACAATTACGCCGGATGAGGATAAAATAGGTGAAATTGAGAGGTATTTCAGTGAGGACAAACATAAGCTTGCAGAATACAACCTGCAGGATGCAGTACTTGTAACCGAGATATTTTCAAAGACGGGTATGATTGATCTGTGCGTTACCAGGTCACAGATCTCGGGGCTTATGATGGACCAGCTCTCAAAAATGACACAGGCGTTTGACAACTTTTATCTTCCAAGACTCCACAGGGCGGGCTTTGTAGCGCCGGAGAGTAACGACATTAAGGCGCAGGAAAACCTTGCCGGGGGTTATGTTATTGACCCTAAGCCCCGGGCATTTATGACAACGTAATTGTAATGGACTATAAGAGCCTGTATCCTTCCATTATTGAGACCTTTAAGATAGATCCCTTGTCAATGATCATGTCTGAAGAAAACACAATTCTAACGCCGGGGGGATATAATTTTTCAAAGACAAAGAATATTCTGCCTGAGTATATCGGCTCTTTGATGCATAAGAGGACAAAGGCTAAAAGAAGCAGGAACAAACACCTGGCGCAGGCAATTAAGATTCTGATGAACAGCTTTTACGGAGTAATGGGAGCTTACAACTGCCGGTTCTTTCATCCTTATCTTCCGAACGCAATTACAAGCACGGGACAGTGGATTCTGCTTGAAAGCAAAAGGTTCTTTGAAGAAAAAGGTTACGAAATTGTTTACGGGGATACCGATTCACTCTTTGTAAAGCTTAAAAAAGGTGAGGGGCCTAAGGCAATCTCACTTGGCGAAGAGCTTGCCCTTGAGATAAACCTTTACTGGAAGGAGAGGATAGAAAAAGAATTTTCACTGGAATCGTTTCTTGAAATTGAATTTGAAAAACACTACAGCCGTTTTATTTTAACTCCTGCGCGCGGAGGGGAAATGGGAGCAAAGAAGCGCTATGCGGGTTTAATTCAATCTGATGACGGCAAACGAAGTCTTGAATTTACCGGGATGGAGATAGTGCGCTCTGACTGGACGCGTCTGGCAAAGGAGTTCCAGCAGGAGTTATACAGCCGCATTTTTAATGAGGAGGATGCGGGCGACTGGATAAGGAATTTTGTTGACGAGGTAAACCGTGGGGTTCACGATGAAAAGCTGGTTTACAGAAAAAGGCTGAGGAAAGACGTTGACCTTTATACAAAAAGCACACCTCCGCACGTAAAAGCCGCAAGGCTTACAAATACCACTTCAGGCATTATAAAGTATGTAATGACAAAACGAGGCCCCGTGCCGCTTGAGCTGGAGCATTGGGATTACGATTATCAGCATTACATTGATAAGCAGATTAAACCGATTGCCGACTCTGTACTGGGGCTCTTAGGGCAGTCTTTCGACACGCTTTTCAAGCCCCCGCAGCTAAACTTCTTCTCTTAAGCCTCCATAACATATCCGGGGCGGTGGCAGTCCCATCAAAAATGAAAATGGCTTTTAGGATTTCCACGTCTTTTTAGATCGCAAGCGAATAAAAAGCTTGTTTTTATTTGCAATAATATTTATTCTCACTGTGTCAGAATGTAAAAATATTCTTTAAGGGGGATTATGAACGCATTGGAAGTCCGGAATTTAAGTAAATCCTTTGGCGAACTGCGTGCGGTAGATGACGTATCGTTTATCGTCCCGGAGGGCTCGGTCTTTGGCCTCATAGGCCGGAACGGCGCCGGGAAAACGACCACAATAAGAATGATGATGAATATTTATCTGCCGGACACGGGTGAGGTGCTTCTTCAGGGGGAGAAAATTGGGAGTGACTTTAAGAACAAGGTAGGATACCTGCCTGAGGAAAGAGGGCTCTATAAGAAGATGAAGGTACTGGAGACCCTCCTTTATTTTGCAGAAATAAAGGGAAAGTCGGGCAGCGCAGTTGAAAAAAAGGCGCTTGAGTACCTTGGGAAATTCCAGCTTTTGGACAGGAAGAATTCCAAAATTGAAGACCTTTCAAAAGGCAACCAGCAGAAAATTCAGTTTATAACCACAATACTCCACGATCCCGATTTTGTAATACTGGATGAGCCTTTCTCGGGGCTTGATCCGGTTAATACTAACACGCTAAAAGAGATAATTCTTGAAATGAAAAACAGGGGGAAGGTAATCATACTTTCAACACACCTGATGGATTTTGCTGAGAAGATGTGCGACCACCTGGCAATGATCGAAAAGGGGAAGATCATACTGAAAGGGTCCATGAATGACATAAAGGCCCACTACGCCCAAAGAAACGTAAGTATAAACTATGACGGGAGCCTGGCTTTCTTAAAAGACAATCCTATTGTTGAAAGAATAGAGGACTTTGGAAACAGCGCGGGAATCAGGCTTAAAGACGCAAAGGATTCCAAAAAACTCTTAAAGACACTGGTGGAAAATGAGGTTACAATAACCAAGTATGCCTTAAATGAGATCTCGCTTCATGAGATATTCATTGAAATTGCGGGTAACAGAGCCGAGGGAATTGAATTGGAGGAATCATATGTTAAATAAAAAAACTCTTGCCGTAATGAAAAGGGAATTAAGGGAAAAGCTTTTTTCCAGGTCCTTCATACTCATGACGCTGCTTATTCCGCTCTTCATGTTCGGCATCCTGGCACTTCAGACGTATTTTGTTTCTTTTTCGGGGGAGGGAAAGGTTAATCTCCGGGTAATTTCTGCATCTGAAGATATAACTGAAAAAGTAAGATCTGAATTTGAGCAGGAGGACTTTGTAAAGGATAAGTCCTATACCATTGAGTTCGGGACCCTGGAAAAAGGAAAGCTTTCTGAGTATCTGGATAAAGCAAGGCAGGAAATAGTTGATGAAAAGCTGACAGGTGTTGTATATATTCCTTCGGAATCCTTAAAGGAGAAAAAGGTGGAATACTATTCAAAGACACCAAATAACCCGAAAGTTCAGGAGAAAATAAAACCTGCAATCAACAAAGCCCTTTCATCCATTTACTTTACCGGCAAGGGATTTACGTCCGGCGACATAAAATTTGCAAGCGACAACGTAGGCTTTAACGGCTTCAAGGTATCCAAAGAAAGCAGGATTGAAGAGGCGGGTTACGGAAACCAGATACTCTCGTTTTTGTTCTCTTTTCTCCTATACTTCAGCCTTCTTTTTACGGGGTCAATTATGCTGAGGTCTGTTGTGCAGGAAAAGAACAACAGGATAGTAGAGGTACTGTTGTCCTCGGTTGAAAGCCGTGAGCTAATGATGGGAAAGATACTGGGCAGTTCAGTTACAGCCCTGCTGCAGATGGCAATCTGGCTTTCCCCCATCATGGTGCTGATTTCAACAACGTGGTTTGTGCTTCCGCCCGAGCTTATTTTATCCATAAACCCCATGCAGCTGCTTTACTTTTTAGTTAACTACTTTGTGGGCCTGGTAATTTATATGGGGCTTTTTGCCGCCGTGGGCGCCATTTTCGACAACGAGCAGGATGCTCAGTCGGGTATGTGGCCCATAATGATGCTGATCATGATACCATTTTTTATCGCCTTATCGATGCAGACAAATCCCGGAAGTCCGCTTGTGAAAGCCTCGTCCTTAATTCCCTTTGCCTCAATTATTGTAATGCCTTCAAGGATGGCGATGACGGATGTGCCGCTCTGGGAGGTTTTGATCTCTTTTGGACTGAATATACTGATGCTGGTGCTTGTTATACTGCTGGCAGGCAAGATATACAGGGTCGGGATACTTATGACGGGAAAGAAGCCCAAATGGTCTGAAGTTGTGCAGTGGTTAAGGTATAAGTACTAGAAATTGAAAAGCGGCTCCAGGGCCGCTTTTTTTGTGTAATTATTAGGCCTATCCTCAGAATATCACCTTATCCAGCGTATAGACTTCCACATCAACGCCTGTTGAATAGACCTGGTGGTCTGCCGGGCGGCCTTCTAGCTCAAAGCCGTTAAGGGCAAGGAGGTTTAAGTCATATTCCGGAACTTCAGCCCTATAGATGGGGTAAGGCCTGTGGTGGACACGGCCCGAATAAAGCTGTCCAGTCTCCTTATCCTTTGAGAAAATGAGGTAGCGCTCAATTAAAAAGAAGTCCAGAGTCTTGCTTTCAGCGAAAAATTCTTCTCCTGAATATTTATAGCGGAAAGTTGAGCGGGGTACAGCAACGTCATCTTCTTTTCTCCGGCAGGAGAATGTAATTCCTTCAATTCCCTGGTGGGCCTCGATTTCAGAGGTATGATAGGGGAGGTGGAAGAATATATTGGCTGCCTCGACGGCCAGCGCCTGGCTTGTATCAAGCGAGTAGAACCAGATGCCCGGGTTCCCCTCGTTGTCGAAAACGTAAGTTCTGACGTTAACCTCAGGGAAGTCAGAGATTGCGGGAATGCCGGGCGTAAAGATGGGGCGGGCGTCCTGGACAAAAAACGGCGTCAGGCCCAGATAAGCCCTTCCTTCAAATGTATCGGTGTGGAGCATTTCAGGAAATGTAAGCTGGATAATTTCAGGATCAACCTCCCAGTGCAGGAACAGGAGGTCGCGCCACTTCTGGTACATAATGGCAATGCGGTCAATGGGCTTTTCCCTTAAGGCAAGTCTTCCTCTTAATGACGGGTGTTTCATATTTTAAGAGACAATTGTTTATAAATCAGTTAAGCGTTATATAAAATAATATAGCTCTGAGGGGATAAAAGCAATTGTGAAAGCATGGGGGTAAAAAAAGGAAGCAGTGTACCATCCACTGCTTCCCCGGGTCTTGTGAGAAAAAAGACGCATGATGCCGCACACGTCTTCATCCTTGGGACTAGCTAAGAAGTAATTCCGCTCCGGTTTTTGAAGCCTCAGTGCTGGCGGAATTTGCGATTTCTTTTCTTATCAAAAGTTTCATCCTGAGCGCCGTAATCAGGAATCCTGCAAGAGCAAGCGCCAAAAGGTGAATCAGTTCAGGCATTACGTCCTGCCAGCCTGCGCCCATCTGGATTATCCTGTTAAATGCGTTAAGGTACGGCGTACTGGGAAGAAAATTTGCTATCACTCTGACAAAAGCAGGCATTGCCTGAACGGGCCACGGATATCCCGACATTAGAAACACCGGGTAGGATGTAAAGGCCACAACCTGAAGAGAAATTATCTTTCTTTTGAAGAATGAGGAAATCAGTATAGCAAGGCAGACAACTGCAAAGAGGAATACTGCCGTCATTGCAATTGCGGCACTTACGCTTCCCAAAAAGCTGATCTTAAAAATTGAAAAGTGCAGCGTATAGAAAAGCAGCGCGTAGGAAGCATACAGCATGAAATAAAATGCTCCCTTGCCCGAAATGGTGCCCGGGATGCTTCTTTTTGCCGTATTGTAAAGGTTTATTAGTGACCCCTCTTCTCTTTCCTTGGCTACACTTTCAGAAAGCCCGATTAAGAGCGTCTGCTGGAGAATAAGAACCAGGAGTCCAGGTATAAGAAAATCGCCGTAGCTTTCTGTAGGGTTAAACAGCGGCTTTACTTCACCTTTCAGGGGCTCTGAAATCTCCATCGCCTGCTGAAAACTAAAACCCTGAGTCTGGAAATATCTTATTTTTACGCCGGCCGAAACGGTTCCTGTTACCTCGTTGATCGCCTTATTCATATCGTTTGAAACAAGAAAGCGCGATGTATTAAGAAATATTTTTAAGTCCGCTCCCTGTCCGGATAATAGGGAGTTTTCAAAGCCCTTGGGGATATATATAGCTCCCTGGGCTTCCAGCCTGTAGATGCGGTCTACAGCCGAGGAATAATCGGGCAGACTTTCAGAGACCTTTAGCAGCTGATGGGCATCCAGGTTCCTTATTAGAGTCTCCGAAGTGTGCGACCTGTCCATGTCCACCACAACAACCGGGACCTCTTTTTCAGTCTTATTGGTGTATATTGAAGTATAGAAAAAAGCATAGAATATGGGGGACAAAAGTATAATTGTAATCAGGTCCATATCCTTTATGATAAAGTGTGCTTCTCTTTTTAGGACAGCAATAAAGCCTATTAGTTTTTCTTTCATTTTACTTCCTCCACAACCGGTTCCTCATTACTTAAGACGCTGTTAACCCTGAAGCGCAGTACGATAAAAGAGGCTGCCAGGGAGATTACGAGGAATATGGAAAGCCTGAAAAATTCCGGTGCCACATACTTTATCGGAGTTCCCATCTGGTAAATCTTCAAGAATCCACTTAAAAAGTGCGTAAAGGGGATCAGCTGCGCAAAATAGTTATGAAGTGCCGGCATGCCCCACAATGGGAATGTAAAGCCGCTGAAGATGAATGCCGGGGTGTTGATGAAAAGAGCCACTTCAGTTGCAAAGAGCTGCTCGTGGAATGAGCATGAAAGAAGAAAGCCCAAAAAGAAAGAAGTCAGGATAAAGTATTCAATGAAGGCCAGGCTAAGTGTCACCGACCCGCTTATTTCAATTGAAAACATGGGAAATATGATTCCGATAATTCCAAGTGCCGTTACGGTATGCAGCACAAGGTGGGGAAGAGCCTTGCCCAGAATAATTGTAAATATATTGCTCCCTGAAATACGGACAAGCTCCCCGAAAGTGTTATGCGTAAACTCACTGCTTATGATAAGCACTGCAGAGATCATAATAATCATCTGGAACATTGCCGTAAGGAGCCCGGGTATGAGGTACTGAAGGTAGTTGTATTCCGGGTTATAGAGTGACTGAGTTTCAATCCTTATCGGATTTATGACGTTCATTGCCTGAGTTTCCGAAAGCCCTTTTGAGCGGAGTTTCTTAAGCAGTGCTCCTCCGGATACTGTTCTGGCAATAGTCATCCCGTCCTTATAGATCATGTTGCCGACTATAAGGCTTGAGGTATTCTTAAAAATCACCATTGAGGATCCTGTGCCTCTTTTGATGTCGCGCTCCATGTTCTCCGGGAAATAGAACGCCCCCTGAATGTGCCCTTTTAGGAATTCAGTTTTCAGCTCATCTAAAGAGTTAACATGTTCTATAACTGCCATTGAACTTGAAGCATCAACTGAGCGCGAGAGCATTCTGGAAAGCGTGCTGTTATCGGCATCGTAGACTGCAACAGGAAGATCCCTCACAACGCCATTTTTATAGATAAGGGCTACCAGGAGAAAAAGAATAACAGGCAGGACTACAGAAAGCAGGTAAATTGTTTTTCTTTCTGTAATCCTGTTAATTTCTCTTAAGAGGATTTTAAGTAAAGGTGAACCTGTGCTATTTATATCTTTCATATTACTTCTTCTTATATACAGGTTCACATAATAATGTTTACGGTCATTCCGGGCCTCAGGTCTTTAACTTGGGATTTGCTCCTCAGGCGGATTTCAAAAGTCTTAAGGTCGAATTCCCCTTTCTGGTTTGTAGGTTTCCAGGTGGCAAATTCAGCCATAGGGGAAATGTATGACACCTCAAACTGGAGTTTCCGGTTGCCCAGGGCGGGCACTTTGCCGTAGAATACAGAACCTTTTTTAATTGAGCTCATTTTATCTTCTCTTACCTGAAGCACCACCCACGTATCGCTCGGGTCCATTACGGTAAAGAGGGGATAGCCTGAGGCAATAATTTCTCCGGGGTTCGTAATCTTCTTGCTCAGTTCACCGGTAATGGGGCTTACGAGGTTTAATTCCTCATGGTATGCCTGGGCTTCGTTATAAGTATTCTGTGCCTGGAAGTAAAGTGCCTCGGCGCCTGATATCTCTTCAAGGCGGGCTCCTTTATTAACCATGTCGAGTCTTGCCTTTGCTGCTTCCATCTGTTCTTTTGCAGCCTTAAACTGGAATTCCGACTGGTCTTTTTCCTGTGCCGATATCACGCCGTCGCGGAAAAGCGATTGGATCCTGGTCCAGGTTTTATTTGCAAGCTCATACTGTGCTTTTGCCTGGAAGTAGAGCCTTTCGGCGGCCTGTTTTTCCTCCGGGCGGGCTCCGTTATGAGCCATCTGGACCTTGCTTTTGGCAGCGTCCACGAGGCCGCGGGCCTGTCCCAGCTTTGCATCCATCTCCTTGCTTTCAAGTCTGGCAAGAATCTGTCCTTTATGGACCATATCTCCCTCGGAAACGAAGACGGTGTCGACCCTGCCCGGGATTTTTGAGGCAACGTCCACCTGAGTTGATTCAACGATACCGGTTATTATATTTTCTTCTTTATTTACTGAGTTTGCTACCAGAACTGAAACTGCAATAATTGCAATTACTGCCGGAATAATCAGAACTATGCTTGACTTATTAAATTTCACTTTTTATTCTCCTTTGACCATACTGATAAAATCTTTTGCGGTTCTCCCGTTACAACGTATAAATCTGTAAGGGACTTGTAATAATCATAAAGCGAAAGAAGGCTTTCGACCTGGTTTTTCTCCAGCGAGAGCTGGGCGTCAATTACTTCGAGTGAAGTTCCCATACCCGACTGGAAGCGCTTGTCGTTTAAGCGGAGGTTTTCCAAGGCAAGGCTAAGGGTTGTCTTCAGCTTCTCATATCGCGTCTTGGCGTTTATCATATCCCTGAAGGATTTATTTACCCACAGGTCTATCTTTCTTTTTGCATCGGCTTCAACATAATTTACCTCGCGTTCCATATGGACGGCGTTCTGAAGCTTTGAGTAGTCCTTAAGCCCGTTAAAGAGGTTGAACTTCAGCTGAAGTCCCACAGCCCATCTGGGCTCCAGGCTTGAAAGGTACTGCGGAAGCATTTCGTATTTTCCGAATGCCGCAACAGTAGGAAGGAAGTTTGCGCGTTCTGCCGTATATTTATCGGAAGCGGCTTCTTTCTTCAGTTCAATGAGCTTAAGTATAGGCTGGTTGCTTCTTGCCTGTTCGAGGTAATTTTCAAGTGAGGCGGGTGCATCATTATAAACCAGTGTATCTGAAAGCGTAAAATTGGAAGATTCATCCTGTCCCATTGTATTGAGCAGGGAGATTCTTGCCAGCTCAAGCTTGTTTTCATCGTCCGTTAAATTTCTTTCAGCCTCAGCCTCAGCAACCTGGGCTCTCAGAAGGTTGTAGTTTGCAATGAGCCCTTCGTTAAAAAGCTTTTCTGCATTATCCTTATGTTTCCTTATTCCATTCAGCACATTCTGTCTTGTTTTTACAATGTTGTTCATCAGAATGACGCTGAGGTAATTGTTTACAGCTTCCTGAACGACTTCGTTCTGCACTTTCTCAAGTTCAATTAAGGCAGAAGACTTTTCCTCGCTGGCGAATTTTTTTGCCGCCGTCAGCTTGCCGCCCGTAAAAAGGGGCTGAACAGCCAGAAGTGTAGCGGTCTTAAAGTCCTGCTTCTTGAAAGTTTCCTCGAAAGGGGGAATAACGCTATTAAGCTGCGAATAGTACTGTGAGTAAAGGCCTGCCTTCTGCTGATCGTTTAACGGCTGTCCCTGAAGAGTTTTATAGATATTAGCCATTTCAGTCTGATTTTTAGACTGCAGTGTCATAATCACGTCTCTGATCGGTCCAAGATCAATATTCATCGGGTCATTCAAGTGATTATAGCTCGTTTCAAAGTTAACAGAAGGGAGGAAGTTTCCCCATGCTTCCAGGTCCTGAAATCTCTTCTGTGTGAATTTTTCCTCGTACTGTTTTATTTTTTCATTATTCCTAAGAGAAATCTCAACAGCATCGCTTAATGAAAGTGACTGTCCGGATGCCGTTTGGGGCAATGCCGCCAGAGGCAGAAGGAGAGTCAGCAACACATTTTTAATTTTCTTAACCATCAATAGTAACCTGTATTATTGTATAATGAATCAGGATTCAATAATAAAGCAAAAAAATTTAACTAAGGCTTCAGCCTCAGATTTTTACTTCTGTAATCCTCGTTTACTGAAATATTTTACGTCGTGTCTGATCTTATCCAGAGGGTATTCCTGAGGATCCTGTGCCCACTGGTGCAGGAGCAGGCGCAGTCCGCCGAAGATGAAGGATCTGATTATCTTTACGTCTATGTCGGGTGTAAAGGTGGAGTTGTTAATTCCCTCAACAACAATGCATTCACCCAGGTCGATAAACTTCTGGTAATAGGGTGTAAATTCCTTCGGGCTTTTCTGGACCAGGTAGTTCTGTTCGTTCACAAAAACGACAGCAAGTGCAGGATCCTGTATAAACATGTCAAAAAGAAGGTCCATCAGCGCGTCAACTTTTTCAACCGAGTTTATGTCCGTGCGTTTAGAAACAGCATTCAGTTCGTTATAAAGCCTTTCCCAGAGCTGAGAGAAGATCTTCTGCAGTATGGTTTCCTTATTTTTATAGTAAACGTATATGCTTCCTGTAGCCACGCCGGCAAGTTCAGCAATTTTGTGGATCTTGGCGTTATGGTATCCGCTTTCGGCAAACACCTTTATAGCTGCTACCAAGATATCGTTTCCCTTATTTCCTTCTTTTAATCTCATCATGCACCTGCATTATTGAATTGCCATTCAAAAATAAATCCGTTTTTTTGAATTGTCAAGACAAAATTTCAAAAAAATGCGGGAAGATGAAAAAAAATCTTCCCGCATGCAAAAAATCAGAAATTATGAACAAAAGATTTCCCGTTTCCGGCGGTTACTTCTTCGAGGTGTTTCTGCCGCTTTATGTCCTGCTCCTGAGAAGCAAGAATTTCCACCTTCAGCCAGCCCGGCTCTCTTTGGTCGAAAGCCTTATAGGCTTTAATTATGGAGTCAAGAGTTCCGACCTGTGTGATAATTTTCCTGGGGCTGACAACTCCGCCCTGGACCATTTCCAGGAGAACCGGTATATACTTGCGGTGGTTGCAGTTGCCGGTTTTAATTGTAAGGTTTTTATTCATTACCATGCCGAAAGGAAACGACTGGAATGTCTGCGGGTATACCCCAATAACCGACATCGTGCCTGCCTTGGCAATTGAATCTATCTGCCATAAGAGAGCCTGTGAGGGGCCGTTACCCGGAATCCAGTTATTGCCGTGAGGGTTTGTTCTTGGTGCTACCTGGTCGACTTCCTTTCTGAACTGGTGCTCGAGCTTTCTTGATTTTTTCAGTGCCGGCCCTTTCCCGGGCTGCATGGCATCGACACCGACGGCATCAATCGTGCGGTCGACGCCTATACCACCGGTCAGGTCATGTATAACTTCAACAGGGTCCTCGTCGTCGAAGTTAATTATTTCGGCCCCCAGGTTTTGAGCCATCAGAAGTCTGGATGGGATTCTGTCTATTGCCAGCACGCGGCCTGCACCCATTAAAAATGCGCTTTGGATTGCAAACTGCCCCACAGGTCCGCACCCGAAAACGGCAACCGTGTCGCCGTGTTTAATCTCTGCCATTTCAGCACCAAAGTACCCGGTAGGAAATATGTCCGAAAGCAGGATTGCATCGTCGTCAGTAACGTCGTCAGGAATTTTTACAAGTCCCGCGTTTGCAAAAGGGATACGTGCCTTCTCGGCCTGGAGTCCGTTAAAGGCGCCCGACATCATGGGGCCGCCGAAAAAGGCAGTGCCGGCGTTTTTGCCCATAGGGTTGGCATTATCGCACTGCGAAAAGTAACCGGCGCGGCAGTAAGAGCAGTAGCCGCACCCTATAGTGGAAGGGATGATTACTCTGTCGCCAGGCTTAAGGTTCCTTACTTCGCGCCCCACCTCTTCAACTATACCGATTCCTTCGTGGCCTATTATTGTACCGGATTTCATTCCGGTCATTGTTCCCCTTATAAGGTGCAGATCGGTCCCGCAGATAGCGCATGAAGTAATTTTTACCACTGCATCGTGCGGATCTTTTATTCTGGGCTCTTTTACCTCTTCAAGCCTTATATCACCAACTCCATGAAATACAACCGCTTTCATCATACCTCCTGATTTTGTTATAATTATATTATTAATATTGGAACCAAATTCAAGGTTAATAGATTGGAATAAAGGAAAGGCAGGGTGTATGCCTTTTAAGTTAGAAACTTTGGAAAATGCATTTTGTTTTTGCCGGGAAAATATATTTATTAAATTTATGAAAGCTTTTATAGTAGATTTATAGCTGTTGTCCGCCTTACTGGCAGCAAGTGTGCGGAATTGCTTTGAAGCACAGAATGGCTGCAGTTTTTGCTTTGCTTAATATTTTTTCTTCGGTATGATCAGAAAAAGACGGAATGTCCGGAAAAGTTTCGAAATTTGAGTCAACAAAGTTGATATTGTTCAAAATAAATTTTAGTTTGCGACACGGAATCCGATTTTGGGGAAAATTGGTTATAATGTCTTAAAATAAATTTTATTTTAAAATTTTTGAATCATAAGAGGTAAAAATGCGAAGAAAGTATCCTCTTTCGGCTTACAACTGGACTTCTCTTGTAGGACTTACCATTGCCATCATAGCAGCTATAATGATAATATTTCTGTTTGTAATTTCCGCATTCATTCAGCAGGGAAGTTCATATCTGGGTCTGGTAATTTACATTCTGCTTCCTGCTTTTTTAATTGTAGGACTGATATTAATTCCCGTAGGCATGTATTTCAAGACGCGCAAGGAAAGGAAGAATAAGGAAGCCGAGCCCACCAGGTGGCCGCAGATTGATTTGAATAACGAACGCCACAGAAACGGATTCATATTTTTTGCAATTGGAACGGCTTTATTTCTTCTATTATCGGCAATAGGGAGCTATGGCGCCTTTAACTTTACGGAGTCTGTAGAATTCTGCGGCACAATATGCCATACTGTAATGAAGCCTGAATATACGGCCTACCAGCATTCGCCTCATGCAAGGGTAGCCTGCGTGGAATGCCACGTTGGAACGGGTGCCAACTGGTACGTAAAATCAAAAATGTCCGGCTTATATCAGGTTTATGCCGTTACAATAGGCAAGTATCCCCGTCCTATTCCAACTCCTGTCAGGAACTTAAGGCCTGCCAGGGAGACCTGCGAGCATTGCCACTGGCCGTCAAAGTTTTATGCCCGGCAGCTTACGCTTGAAAGGCACTATCTTGCAGACGATACAAATTCAGAGTGGGACATAAATCTTGTACTGAAAATAGGTCCTTCCATCAGCGCCCTGGGGCTTCAGGAAGGGATACACTGGCACATTAATCCCAATACAAAAATTGAGTACGTTGCCAAGGATGAACAAAGGCAGACAATCCCTTGGGTAAGATATACCGACCTAAAAACCGGCAAATCAACTGTTTTCAAGGTTGCAGATTACAACACGAATCCGCAGACCGCAGGCACCAGGGTTATGGACTGTATAGACTGCCACAACCGTCCGTCGCATAATTACCTGCCTCCCTCGGTATTTGTAAACAACGCAATTAATTCCGGCATTGTTTCAAAAGACATTCCGGGCATTAAGTCTCTTGCAATGGAAATATTCAGCAAGGATTTCTCCACAACAGATTCTATGATGAATTACATTAAAACTCAGGTAATTAATCATTATAATGAAACCAACTATTATGCTTCGAACAAGGCAAAGGTTGACCAGGCAATAAAAGGGCTCCAGACACAGTTCAGCCAGAATATTTTCCCTGAAATGAGGGTTAAGTGGAGCGCTTACGCGAACAATATCGGGCATCTTAATTTCCCGGGATGTTTCAGGTGTCACGACGGAAACCACACGAGCAGTGACGGCAAGGTGATTTCAAAAGACTGTAACCTCTGCCATACAATCGTAGCCCAGGGTTCACCCCAGAGCCTGGAGGCTGCAAACGTGAACAGCACACTTGATTTTAAGCACCCGGTTGATGTCGGCTACTCAAATGAAATGCTTTGTACCGACTGTCACTCAGGTTTGAACCCTTAAGAGTTAATTTATGCTCAGGAGGCCCGCGAAAGGTTTCCTGAGCTTTTTCCTGAACAATATTTTATTTCTGAACTGAATTATTTTGCCTAAGTTGAAATTTTTTCAGTATCTTTGCCTAAAATTAAAAATGCTTTTTCCCACAGGAGTCGTTTCATGAATAAGGTTATCAACTTTACATTAATACGGGACTATGTCAGCTCACATTCAGAAACATCGGAAGACAGCCTTACTACGACAGGGAAGAGTTTCATTAAATTGTGCAATGCCGCCATTATCTGCTACAGGTTTACTGGTACCTTAGGAAACCTCTCGGCGGCATTTGAGCACCTGGTTGCATTGATAGAAAAAGAGAAATCTGAGGACAAAATCAGAAAATCCAAATAAGAGCTTAATCGGTTTTAAGAAAAAAAGTCTCACATCTTTAATGTGAGACTTTTTTTTTGAGCGGGGAAGATCATGTTATCCCTTAACAGGAGGGAGTTTACCATTTTCAGCAGCTTTTTTAAGCTTGTCGTTTGCAAAAACTGCTACTTCGACGCGTCTGTTTGCCTGTTTTCCTTCCGGAGAATCGTTTGTTGCAACGGGCTGGCTTTCTCCATAGCCTTTTGTCGTTATGCGTGAGGTTGCCACGCCTAGCTGTTCAGCAAATGAAGCCACAGAGGAGGCTCTTTTTTCGGAAAGGGTCTGGTTATAAGCATCAGAGCCATCGGAATCCGTATGCCCTTCAATGAGCACATTAGTATCGGCATATTTTTTCAGGATTTTTGCCAGCCTTTGAATGTCATCTTTAGCCGCGGGCTGCAGGTCGTACTTATTTGTTGCAAAGAGAATGCCTGATGGGAACGTAATTTTTATTCCTTCGCCAACTCTTTCAACCCTGGCGCCTTCGAGATCTTTCCTCATTTCTTCGGCCTGACGGTCCATATAGTTTCCGATCAATGCGCCTGCAGCACCGCCTACGGCTGCTCCAATTATTGCCCCTACGGCGGTACTTCCGGTTTTACTTCCAATAACTCCTCCAATAACGCCGCCTGCAGCTGCCCCGATGCCGCCGCCTTTTACGGTATTGCTTGCACCGCAGCCGGAGGCCAGAAAGGAAGCTATAATGAACAATGCCAGAAATGATTTTACTGATCTATTCATAATAAGTCTCCGTTTAATTATTCAAGAAACATGTTTATTCCATGAAGCGTAATAATATAAGTTAACAAAAAACAAGGGCTGTCTGAAAGGCATTAAACCGGTAAAAGGCAGTTCTGCCCATGGAAGGGGATGGGGGCATCGGGAGCCCGGCTTAGCTTGATTTTGTTTGTAGTATTGACTACAATAAATTGTCGAGGCAGTGACTAAATAAAGATTGGTGAGCTTAAGTAATGGAAAGGGATATATATGAAAAGATATGTGTGGGCTTTGCTGTTATTAGTCATTTTATTTGGTCCCGGGGTTTCCTCCGGGCAGACCTATGATCAGGGTTACGGCAGTCAAATGTTTGTCGGGATTCAGGCCGGGACAGCCATACCAACGGGTGATTTAAGCGACAATGCAAAGCTGGGCTGGGGAGGACAGGGAAATTTTGAATACCTGGCCACTCCTAACCTGAGCCTGATGGCAACTGTAGGCTACTACCTGTGGGGAGCAAAGAATGACCTACTGGGTCTGGCGGACTTTACGTTTTCCACAATACCTGTTCTGATTGGGGCAAAATACCTTTTCATGCAGGGGGATCTGCGTCCGTATGTGGGAGCAGATCTGGGCATACATTTTCTGAAAACAAAAATTTCAAGTAACATTAATATATTCGGATCAAATCTGGAAGAAAGCAATACGGAATCGAAGTTCGGCTTTGCGCCGATGGCCGGCTTAAGGATGCACATGCCTCCTAATGTAGATCTCGATCTGAATATAAGTTATAACATAATCCCTTCTTCAGGCAGTACGTTCTCAAACGGCGCAATTTCAACTTCCAGCAGCAGCACTACCTACTTAGGGATTATTGTGGGGGCTTTAATAGCACTCTAACAGATGCGTTTTTGGTGAAGGCAGCTTTGCCTCTGGCTGAAGATCAGGTAGGCACGGCATTCGGCCTGAGACAAAAGGGGCTGTTTCCCCCGGCGCCTGGAAGGAATTCCCTTCCCGGGAATAGTGTTGTCTATTAAGCACAATAATAACCCCCGGTTAATTTACCGTGGGCACTCCAGAGGTATATCCGTAATCAAAATAAATTTGTATTTTAAGTAACCGGAAATCCCTGGATCTTCTAAATCATTACATGGGGCATAATGAGTCTTCAACAAAAGGTTTACAAATATTCCAACTTTACAGCAATAGCCGCGCTCATTTTCTTCCTGGGTCTGACTGCATGGTTATGGATGGATTCAAGGCATGACACACAAAAAAATGCAAATGAAAGGTTTGAATTCAGGGTTTATGAGATAAAGCAGGTAATTCAGCAGCGTATGCAGGAATACGAAAAGATACTGCTTGGAGGTGCCGGGCTTTTTGACGTGGCCAAACCTGTCACGCGGCAGATGTGGCATGATTACGTAGAAAGGCTGCTGATCAGTGAAACTTCGCCTGGAATTCAGGGAATCGGTTTTTCCATCCTGCTCAGGCCCCAGGATTTGCCTTCTCACCAGGAGAAGGTAAGGAGAGAGGGGTATCCGCAGTATCATGTATGGCCCGGGGGCAATCGTGACTTATACACGTCAATTGTGTATCTGGAGCCTTTTTCGGGACTTAACCTGAGGGCATTCGGATATGACATGTATTCTGAACCTGTAAGGCAGAAAGCCATGTCGCTGGCAATGGATTCGGGCCTTACGGCTTTAACAGGAAAGGTCAGACTTGTTCAGGAAGGTAACACTGCCGTGCAATCAGGATTTCTTATGTATGTGCCGGTTTACAGGAAAGGCGTGGAATTAAATACGGTTCAGGAAAGGCGAAGCGCCATAATCGGATTTGTATACAGCCCCTTCAGGATGAATGACCTTATAAATGGAATTTTCGGCGGCGGGCTTACAGACATTCAATTAAAAATTTACGACGGGGAGCTTCCTACAAAAAGAGAGCTAATGTATAACAGCGGCTTTAAGGGGGAGGCAAAGGATACCAGTAAAAACCATTTATTCAGGAGATCCGAGCAGGTTATAATTAACGGTCATACCTGGACGCTGCAGTTTTCGACGCTTCCGATGTTTGAAAGAACCGTTGACAGTCAGAAGTCTCCCATTATCCTTTTTTCCGGCATAATCATAAGCCTTCTTTTTGCAGCGGTTGTAAAGTCGCTTTCTTCCACACGCGCACGTGCGCTTGCACTTGGCGTGGAAATTAACGAAAGAAAACGTGCCGAGGAGGCGCTTAAAGAAAGCGAGGAAAGATTCCGCCTTATAACGGAAAATGCAAACGATCTTGTTTCTGTCAGGAAAAAAGAGGGGAGCTTTGTCTATACGAGTCCCTCTTTCAGTAAAAGGCTCGGATTCAGCCCGGAAGAGCTCCTGAATATGAGAATATCTGACCTTGTGCATCCGGATGAGATTACAAAATTCATAAACCGGATAAATCCATCTCCCGTGCAGTTCCGCATTCATACAGCAAAAGGAGAATGGGTATGGATGGAGGGAACAAGCAGCATTATGAGGATGAGGGATGAAGACTTTATCCTTGGAATTGCTCGCGAGATAACAGAAAGGAAAATGGCCGAGGATGCCTTGAAAGAGGAGATGTCGAGGGCGGAGACATTGATAAAGGTCTCGAACACCTTTGCTGAACTGACGCTTGATTACAAAGCTGTTTTGGAAAATGCCGCAAAGATCGCCTCAGAGTTAATTGGAGATGCTGCCGTTGTAAGGCTTATATCGGATGATAATAAATATCTTGAGCCTGCGGCAGTTTACCATCCGGATAATGAGGCCGTAAAGCTCATTTATGAAGTCTTAAGGTCAGTTCCTCAGGAATCAGGCAAAGGGCTTTCAGGGAGGGTTCTGGCAACATCAGAAAGCCTGATTATTCAGGAAAAAGAGCTGCAGGAGAATAAAGATTCAATAAGGCCGGAGTACACGCAATACTTTAAAAAGTACGGCGTTAATGGAATACTTGTAGTACCGTTAAAAGTAGGCAGGCAGTTAATAGGTACTTTGAGCTTATTAAGAACGCGTCCGGGCAAGCCTTACACATCCAAGGACAGGTCTTTTCTTGAAGAGCTGGCAAACAGAATTGCAATTGCAATTGTAAACTCGCGTCTGCACCAGGAAAAGGTTCATGAAATTGACGAAAGGCGTCTGGCAGAAGAAAAGCTGACAAAAACTCTGGAGGAGCTGGCAAGGTCAAACTCTGAGCTTGAAAATTTTGCCTACGTGGCTTCTCACGACCTGCAGGAGCCTCTTAGAATGATTTCGAGCTATACGCAGCTGATTGCCAAGCGATATAAAGGTCAGCTGGATGAAAAAGCCGACCAGTTTATTGCATTTACTGTCGACGGGGCAAAAAGAATGCAGCAGCTCATCCATGACCTCCTGGAATATTCAAGAGTTGCAACCAGGGGCAAGCCTTTTTCGGCCGTTGATGCCGGCGAAATTATAAGGACAGTCCTGAACAATCTTCAGATCAGCATAAAAAATAACAACGCGGTAATTACCTATGGCTCTCTTCCCATGGTCATGGGTGACGATATTCAGCTCATGCAGCTTTTTCAGAATCTGATAAGCAACTCAATGAAGTTCAGGAGCAATAAGGTACCGGAAATTACCGTTAAAGCGGAAGACAGGGGGCAGGAATGGCTCTTTTCTGTGCATGACAACGGAATAGGAATTGATCCGCAGTTTAAGGAGAGGATCTTTATCATTTTCCAGCGTCTGCACGAAAGGGAAGAATACCCGGGTACAGGTATAGGCCTGGCTGTATGCAAAAAGATAGTTGAAAGGCACGGTGGCAGGATCTGGGTTGAATCAGAACCGGGAGAGGGCTCAACCTTCCTTTTTACGCTTCCCAAAAGGACTTTGGGCTAGCAGAATTCTATCCTTTTTTTATGTTATTGCATAGTGAGCGGTTGTTCACTATATTTGCGTGGTCACTTTCGTCTTTTCAGATTACTAACTGAATGAAAAGGGGAAAGTAAGGCTTAGAAGCCTATTTGAATATGCAGGTGAAAAAACATGGCAGCAAAAACTAACATAAAAAAGAACGGTAAAAGTAGCACGAAAAATAAGGCAGTTCCGCCGAAAAAAATAAAAGCAGCTTCCCCAAAAAAAGAGGAAGCTCAGAAACCTGTCAGGAAGAAGAGGTCTGCAGCTTCAAAAGCCGCAGCAGCTTCAAAAGCAGAAGGTGTTAAAAAAGCAGCTCCCAAAGCGAAGGCAGCTCCGAAAAAAGAAGGAGCACCCAAAAAAGGAGCAGCTTCAGTGAAGAAAAAAGGCCCCGTATTGCCCCGGAGCATTAAAAAGAAAAGTGCCGGAGCAAAGAGCACTAAAGCGAAAACTTCAAGCAAGAAGGATCAGGCACAGAAAAGCAAAGCTGTTCCAAAAGAAGCTGCAAAACCGGCTGCGGTAAAAAGGACTAAAGGAAAAAAGCCCACTGGGAAAAAGGCTAAAAAGCCGGCTCAAAAGAAGGAAACGGCATCAGCAAAGAAAAAGAAATTAAAGCAGCCGGAGCAAAAGAGGCAGGAGCCTGTTTTGGCAAAGAAGAAGAGGTCAGTCCAGAGGGAAGCCCCGGTTCAGGTAAAGAAAACGGAGCCAGCTCCGGAAAAGAAACTCCAAGAGGTAAAGGAGAAAAGCAGTATTGATGCGGGAATAAAAGAAGAGGCAGCTTCCTGGAAATTTTTCGAAAAAGACGGCAGTGTGCAGATTAAGATCTATACTGAAAGTGAAGCAATTTTCTCAAAACTTGCCAGGCTTGAAGGTATACAAAAAAGTGCCAAATACTTCGTTAAGGGGCGCCAGGTTGGGGCCGATTTTATTGTCCCGCTGGAAATGGCAGAATCGGCCTGCAGCATTGCGGGTGTAAAGCCTCCCAAAATAACCATTAGAAAGCCGGAATAAGATCCGGCTTTCCTGTTTTTATGATTTGGAAGCAAAGGGGAATCCCGCCTGCGGGTTATGAGGCTTCATTTCATTTTGAAGCTTCTGCTTCTCCTCAAACATGGCAGGGGAGATTGAAACGTGGTAAGTGTGGGGGTTAATAAGTCTTTTAACACCTGTATCAAGCCTGCTTAAGTCATTTTCCCTCGTCTGTCTTATCTGTTCAATAGACGGGAATTCATAAACAGTCTTACCGTTTTTAAATATCACCTTCAGCAGGTTTTCAATTTCGGTGGAGCTGCTTTTCTTAATTGTACGGCTTTTGCTCTGATCCGAATGGTGAATAAGATGTATCTCGTTTAAGCCCCGTGGGTTTTCACCTTTAAGTGTAATAAGGTCGGCGTTAGCCTTGCCGGATGTGTCATAAATCCGCCACAATTCCTTTTGTCCCGGGTTCGGGATCTTTTCAATGGACTCTGAGATTTTCATTACCGGAATCCAGTCGTTATTTTCCACGGCAACCAGCTTATAGACTCCGCCCAGGGCAGCTTCACCTTCTGAGGTAACGAGGCGGGTCCCTACTCCATAGACGAGCCTGTTAATGATTTCATCCGGATGCATCCCTTCCTTTTGGGCCTCTTCTCCAATTTGCGTAATAATCTGCCATATATTCATTTCATCCAGCTCATTGGAAAGCACAACTTTAGTTTCTGTAAATCCCGCCTGGTTCAGCATTTTTACGACCTTGACGCTAAGGTAAGCCAGGTCGCCCGAGTCGAGGCGGATGCCCTGAGGAATATGCCCTTTTGACCTGAGCTTTTCAAATACCTTAATGGCATTTGGTATGCCGCTTTCAAGTGTATTAATTGTATCGACAAGAAGGGTGCAGTCGTCGGGGTACAGGTCTGCAAAGGCCTGGAAAGCCTCCAGTTCGCTCATGCCCAAAGAGAGGAAAAGCTGTACCATGCTGTGTGCGTGTGTACCTTTCGGGGGGTAGCCGAGGACGTAGGAAATGCCTGCGTTGGAGGAGAAATCGGCTCCTCCAATAAGAGCGCCCCTGACGGCTGCAACGGCGCCGCGGTCCTGCCCGCGCCGGGCACCGAATTCAAGGACTGGCTGGTTTCTTGAAATGTCCTTAATTCTTGAGGCCTTTGTGGCAATAAGGGTTTGGAAGTTCAGCTGGTTCAGGAGCGCCGTTTCAATGATCTGGGCCATGACAAGGGGGCCTTCAACAATTGTAAGGGGCTCGTTGGGATGCACGCATCTGCCTTCAGGAATTGCTCTTATGGTAAGGCTTTGGAAATTTCCGTTAAGTTTAAGCCAGTTGAGGAAGTCGTCCTTAAAAAGTCTTTCACCTTTTGCATTTTTATGGCTTTTTAAGAATTCAATTTCCTCATTTCTGAAGTGCGAATTCTGCATCCAGTCTATGAACCATTCGAGTCCCGCATTTATGCAGTAGCCTGCCTTGTGGGATCCGTAGTCGGGATATTTTCTGAAGAAGTGGTCAAAAACAACTCTTTTATCCTGCAGTCCAAGATTAAAGTAGAGCTGCGACATGACCAGTTCATACTGGTCGGTAAACAGGACTCCTTCAGTAATTGTCTGGTCGAACTTTCTAAGCAAAATATCTCCCAATTGGATTGTGTATCTTTTTAATATTATTAAAAAGGCGTAAAGTTCCAAACTTTGAGGAGGGGGAGTGTATTGGAAAAGTGGCGGGTTGACAAAAGGCACACAAAATAATATATTAAAAGATAATAAATTCAGGTTAAATGAAGTATTTCTCGTGGAATGAAGATAAAAATGAGTGGCTTAAGGATGAAAGGAAGATTTCATTTGAGATCATTATAAGCCAGATTGAAATGGGATATTTGCTTGATATCATAGAGCATCCTAACAAAGAAAAATATGATGATCAAAAGATATTTGTAGTTGAGTATGAAAGTTATGCGTATCTTGTCCAATTTGTTGAAGATTCTGAGAAAGTATTCCTGAAGACAATTATTCCAAGCAGAAAGGCAACTAAGAAATATTTGGAAGGGTAATTGAATGAAAAAGTCAGACAAAAGTGAAGTTGACATCATTAAGTCTTTTGAGAATGATGAATGGAAGCCGGTAAAGGATGTCGAGAAGAATAAGGCTGAATACGTGCGTTATGCAAAAAATACGGGGCTTAAGAATAAAAGGATAAACATACGACTATCAGAAAAGGATCTTGTAAACTTAAAGGCTAAATCTTTGGAAGAAGGGATACCTTACCAGACACTGATTGCCAGCATTATTCATAAGTATGTGCATGGGAAATTCAGGGAAATCTGAGTGAATTCTCTATCATTTCCATAGAATGTTCATGACCTTTGCTTCCAGCCTGCTTTCAAAAATCATCTCTTCAAGTTCATCCAGAAAGGGGCTTTCAGGATTCACGCTTTCAAGCTGAGAGAAGTATTTATCGGCTGCCCCGAAATTATCTGATTTTGCATAATACTGTATCAGAATAGCCAGAAAAGCCTGAACTTCTGAAATATGGAAAACCTCGCGCCCGGGAAGCAATTGCTTTATGTCAAACTTATTGTTAAAGATTTCGGGAATCTTTTCCAACTCGCCTGTATCTAAAAAGTGTTCTGCAAGTCCCATTTTCGCGAAAAAATAATCGGGGAATTTTTCCAGTGCTTTCAGTGTGACTTTGAAACTCTCTATTTCACCATATGCAAGACGTGCAGCAATATAAAGGTAATTGTAGAATTCAGGAACGTTGGGATACTGTGAAATAGCGGTTCGGAGTTTTCTTATAGCCCTCCTGGGCGACTCCTTGCTCATAAAATGTAATTCCTCTAACAGATCCCTTAAGTTTTTATTTTCATCTCCGGAGTACTTATCCAGGGCGTCGAAAGTGACCTTATAAGGAAATACTTTTGCTGAGACAGGGCTTTTCTTCTTTTTTGAAGTTTTCTTCATACCAGCATTCCAGCCTTTTCCAGATAGAATGAAGAAAAATTATCATTTTTTCAACTGCTTAAATATTTCACTGCAGAAAGAGCCAGGGTATATTATTTACCTTTTAGGAACATCCGCATCATTTCCTGTTCCATTTCATCCAATACTTCGATTGATTCAGAGAGTACCGGTTTTACCCTGAGCAATTCATCTACGGGAGAGAATGTAAAATAAATTTCCTCCATTGTTGTTTCCAGGGCGCTGGGAATGAATCCGGCCTTTTTCACAGTAGCTGCAAAAAGGCTTAAGAGTTCCTTTTCCAGGTAGTTATAATCAACAAGCCTGTTGTTTAGTATCAGTCCTGTTTTCCTATCAAGAATTACCAGTGCAAGAGGGAAAAATATATTTTTCTCATTATCATCAAGAACAGGTTCGGGAAGAAAAAACATGCCTAAGGCCCATATTTCACTTCCCCTGGTCCGGAGATTTTTAATCTGACCGGCAATTTCAGAAATAAAAGAATTATCCGGCATTGTAATATCCGGTGTAAGGCCGGGGGAGAACCAATGGTTCATCCATCCTTTTTTATTTTTGTTTAACTTACGGATTACCAGATCCCCCTCAGGAGAGACGAGACAATTGGGATCTTCCTTAACTTTGGGAGCCAGCATCATGGTCTGCTGGAGTGCAACGTTCAGAAATTCAGCCTCAGCTTCATTTATCATTACAGGTATGTGTCCCGGGGAATACCGGCGGAGAAGGGGATAGGCATTCTTCCCCTTAAATTTAAGTCCCAGCTTTTTTATAATTTCTTTGTCCTCCGGCTCAAGTTCTCCCGCGTTTTCAAATGTAACAGAGATGCAGTTCTGCATAAACATGCTGAATGAGTCAACAGGAGTGTCAGTAAGCCTGTCGCTTAACCAGCGCCAGCCTGTATTACCCAGGTAGACTGCGAGTCCGAAAGTTTCTCCTCCTTCTCCCATGATGTCACAGTAGCCGATCTGTCCTGTCGCCGGATTCTCGACTGCAAATATATCAGAGTTAGACATCCAGTTCCAGGGACTCATGTTTTTGAATTCAATAATGGTATTAAAGAGGTTTTTAAATATTTCCATACTGCATCTCTGTAATTGTCTTCTAAGGATATTAAATAATTTATTTAATAATACAAAATCCTTATTTATGAAAACAGAAAAAATTGATGGAGGGTATTAATTTTAAAAGATAAATAAATGGAGAGAAAGGAAGAAAAATCAGAAAGCGGCAGAAATTCTTAATTCCTGCCGCTCCAAAATCATAAGAGGATTTTACGGATCAGTTTTCAATTAAAGATCTCTTCCTCATCAGGCTGTAAACTGCATAGTGAATTGCTGAAGAAAGTGGTTTTCCAGTGGCCATTTCCTCGCAAACCTCTTTTACAAAGTCATCTTTCGAAACAAATTTTGTGTTTACCCCTGCTTCAAGACATATATCAGTTTCAGTGGAGTCACAAACATACTCAAGTTTAGCTGCCTGCGTAATAACATCCTCGTAATTAAGCTCTTTGCCTTTTTCCTTAAAAGCTCTTCCGAAAAAATTTTTAAGATTCACTTTTACCTCCTGACCAAAAACAATTATTTCGTTTATATATATATATGGTGACAGAGGCCGAATTCGGAAAAATTTTTGAAAAAAAATAATATTTTTTTGAAAAAGGTGAAAATTGCTTAAAAAAGGAGCAAGGATTGCCAAAAAAGTGCAGTCCCTTGTTCCTGAAAGATCCTTTTTTTCTATACCTCTACAGTGAAAATGCCTTACTGATCAGCTCCTCCTGTTCCTTCTGGTGCATCTTCAGGGAACCTGAAGCCGGGCTGGCGCTTTCAGTTCTGCCGGCATAGTAAAGTTTCCGGTTCTGCAGGCTTAATTCTTCGGACCTCTGCAGGATAAAACTCCAGGCTCCCATGTTTTTGGGCTCCTCCTGAGTCCAGACGACTGACTTAAGATTCGGATAGGAGTTAAACAGTCTATTAATCTCTTCAGCCGGGAACGGGTATAACTCTTCCAGGCGCACAACTGCCGTATCTTTTAAGTTATTTTTACTTTTATGAGCGAGGAGGTCATAATAAAGCTTCCCGCTTACAAGAAGAAGCCTTGTAATGCTGCTTTTATCCCCGGCTGAGAGGTCGTCAATTACTTTGGAGAACTTTCCAGAGGTCAGTTCGCCAAGTATTGAACGCGCCTCAGGAAGCCTTAGGAGGCTTTTGGGAGTAAAGATTATAAGGGGCCTCGACATATGGTCTTTTATCTGCCTTCTCAGGAGGTGAAAGTATTGTGCCGGGGTGGTTACGTTACAGATTGTCATATTATCTTCGGCAGCCAGAGAAAGGAATCTTTCAATTCTTGCACTTGAGTGCTCAGGACCCTGACCTTCATAGCCGTGGGGCAGTAGGAGTACAAGGCTGTTAGGCAGTTTCCATTTGCTGTAAGCGCTGACGAGGAAGTTATCAATTATCACCTGTGCGCTATTGGCAAAGTCGCCAAACTGAGCCTCCCACAACACCAGTGAGAGCGGGTCGGCCCCGCTATAGCCCAGTTCAAAGCCTAGAACTGCGGCCTCTGAAAGGAGGCTGTCCAGGGCTTCCATTGAGGCCTGGTCCTGATCAATATGGTTTAAGAGCAGCACCTCCTCGCCTGTATTAATGTCGGACAAAATAAGGTGGCGCTGGCTGAAGGTTCCGCGGGCGCTATCCTGCCCGCTTAAGCGGATCGGGGTGCCCTCCAGTAGGAGTGTCCCGAACGCCAGGGCTTCGGCGTAAGCCCAGTCCATTGGAAGCTGCGGGTTAGCTATAAGTTCGCGTCTTTTGGTAAGCATTCTGGCCAGTTTGGGGTTTGCCACAAATCCCTGGGGTAGTGAAGTGATGCCTTCAACAACCTTAATAATTTCATTTTTATCCACTGCCGTAGGCGCATTTTCTTTCTGCTCGTTCAGTTTTTCCTCAGGAACAGCAAGCGGCAGGTCGGTATAAAAATCAAATGTGTCGTGTGCTGATTTATCAAAAGACTCAGTCAGGCATTCATTTACGTTTGATCTTTTATTTATCTCTTCATCTGAAGTAAGGAGCTTTTCAGCAATAAGCTTCTGTTTATAGAGCTCTTTTACTGATGGATGTTCCTTTATGTGCTTATACATTACAGGCTGTGTATAGGCAGGGTCGTCCCCCTCGTTATGTCCGTGCCGGCGGTAGCCGAAGAGGTCGATAACGACATCCTTATTAAATTTCTGACGGTATTCATAAGCCAGGCGTGTAATCCAGAGCGAGGCCTCGGGGTCGTCGCCATTTACGTGAAATATCGGCGCCTGCACCATTTTTGCCACATCCGAGGCGTAAATTGAGGATCGGGCTTCCGCGGGGTCGGTTGTAAAGCCTATCTGGTTATTAATAATCAAATGGATTGTTCCGCCCGTGCGGTAGCCTTTTAGCTGCGAAAGGTTAATTGTTTCAGCCACCACACCCTGGCCCGCGAAAGCGGCGTCGCCATGAATTAAAAGGGGAATAATGATCTTGCGTCCGGTATCATTGGCTCTTTTCTGTTTTGCCCTTACAATACCTTCCACCACCGGATTTACCCATTCCAGGTGGCTCGGGTTTGAGGCAACAGATACGGTCATTTTTTTACCGTTAAGGGCCTTTACTTCTCCTGAGGCTCCGAGGTGGTACTTTACGTCGCCTGAACCCTGGACTGAGTCGGGGTCAATATTGCCTTCAAATTCGGTAAATATTTTCTCATAAGTTTTGCCTATTATGTTGGCCAGCACGTTAAGGCGCCCGCGGTGTGCCATTCCCATAAAAATTTCCTGTACTCCGTCTTCAGCCGAGAGGTTTATGAGATAGTCCAAAAGTGGTATTACGGTTTCCGAGCCTTCAAGGGAGAACCTCTTGTGCCCTACATATTTAGTATGGAGGAAGTGCTCAAACTCCTCTGCAATTACGAGCTGCCAGAGAATGCGTTTTTTCTCCTGGGGGCTGAATGTAAAATGATTTCTAATAGGTTCCATTTTGCTCTGCAGCCACTGTTTTTCCTCCGGGTGCTGAATGTGCATATACTCAATGCCGACTTTGTCGCAGTATGTCTGCTGAAGAATGTCCAGTATTTCCCTCAGGGTTCCGGTTTCCTTTTCCCCCAGGCCTCCTGTTATGAACTTTCTGTCGTAGTCCCAGATTGTAAAGCCCAGGTTTGCGGGATCCAGTTCCGCATGGTATATGGAATTCATGCCGAGAGGGTTCAAGTTTGCAATCAGGTGGCCTCTAACCCTGTAGATATTTATAAGCTGAAGGATTCTTGCCTGTTTTTCCACGTTATCCATTCCGGGCAGTGCCGAATATGCCTTCGACGGTATGTCCTCCCTGTAGTTAACAGGTTTCTGGGGTATATTGAAGTCACGGAAAATATCCTCATAGAAATTCTCTTCTCCTAAAAGGAGGTCATTTATGAGCTTCAGGAAGAGTCCCGATTCAGCGCCCTGTATGACGCGGTGGTCGTAGGTGCTCGTAATATTCATGACCTTCCCGATACCAAGTTCAGCTATGGTTGAGCGACTCATCGCCTGGTACTGTGCCGGGTAATCGATCACGCCAATAGCAATAATGACGCCCTGTCCGGTCATAAGTCTTGGAATTGATGAAACGGTGCCCACAGTACCGGGGTTCGTTAAGGAAATTGTAGTTCCCTGAAAGTCGGATGGTTCAATTTTGCCCGTGCGCGAGCGTTTAATTACGTCGTCATAAGCCTTCCTGAAATCAGAAAAGTCCATTTTCCCGGCGCCTTTAATGTTTGGGACTATAAGCGAGCGGGTTCCGTCTTTTTTTTCTATGTCTATAGCCAGGCCGAAGTTTACCTCGTCTTTCTTTACAAGGTAAGGCTTGCCGTTTACCATGGAAAAGGAATTATTCATTGAAGGGAAGAGCCTGAGGGCCCGTACAATTGCATAGGCCACTATATGAGTAAAAGATATTTTCCCCTGATTTGTTTTCTGGAGGAACTGGTTAATGATCCTCCTGTTTTCTTCGAGCAGTTTGACAGAAATTGTCCTCTGGCTCGTGGCGGTAGGAATTGTAAGGCTGCCCGTCATGTTTTCAATTATTCTTTGCCCTACGCCCGTAATGAGCTGGTAACTTTCGTGATCTCCTGATGGCGGGGGAGCCTGGGTTCCCCTCGGGGGCTCGCGTTTTGTCGCGGGCTGCGTTAATTCCGCAGTCTTTTTTTCTACAGGAGGCGGCGCCTGCTGCTTTTTCCCTCCGGGAACGGGTTTTTTAGTGGCGAGGTTGTCAAAGTAGTTCCGCCAGTACTCTGAGACGGAGCTTTTATCATTCAGATAGCTGTCGTATAAGTCGGCCACATACCAGAAATTTGAGCCGAACTGCTCAAAAAGGATTTCATGCCCATCGGATAAATGCTGTTCATCCATTATGCTATACCCTCAAAGTTATTTTCTTAACGCGTCCGTTATTTCAGTTTAAGAAAATGCGGCTTCAAACTCAACCTGGCAAAAAAAGCCCTCAATTTACCTTTTCAGGAATTCAAAAGGTATGTAGATATAATTACCCCGGAGATTTAATTAAAAAGTGAGATTTTCCTTGCAAATGGTGCATAAATTTGCAAGATTAAGGGATAGAATAAATTAATTAACGATAAAAGAAAGTAAAGATATGCTCTTTACAGATGTAAATACCTTTTATTTCCAGAAATTAAATCCTCTCTTGCTCAGGCATTGCCCTGATTTGTAAGTCTTCCGTTCTACTTGCCCGTTTTTTAACATAGCTTTAATGACTAGGAGGAAATTATATGTGCGGTATAGTTGGATATATTGGCGCAAAGAATTGCATTCCTATATTACTTGGCGGGTTAAAGAGGTTAGAATACCGTGGTTATGATTCTGCTGGTGTCGGCATTCTTTCCCAAGGTAAAGCCCTTGTTGTAAAAAGTGTAGGAAAAGTAACCGTTCTCCAGGATAAATTAGAAAATCTCAGTATTAGTTCAAGTATTGGCATTGGTCACACAAGGTGGGCTACGCATGGCGTTCCAAATGAAACAAATGCCCATCCGCACGTGAATAACGAAAATTCCCTGATGATTATTCATAATGGAATTATTGAGAACTATGCGGCTCTTAAGGAAACGCTCAAACAAAGCGGATATATTTTTAAGAGTGACACTGATACAGAAGTCCTGGCTCATCTGATAGACAGTTTTTTAAGTAAAGGCCTGAAGCTCTTTAATTCTGTAAGGGCTGCGCTAAACGAGGTTGAAGGAACCTACGGAATTGCAGTTATTTCAGAACAGGAGCCGGATAAGATTGTTGTAGCCAAGAAAGGCTCACCTCTTGTCATCGGCATCGGGAATGATGAAAACTTTATTGCTTCTGACGTAAGCGCGCTCGTTGCCCACACCCAGCAGGTAGTTTACCTGGAGGATGGGGAGGTGGTTGAAGTTTATAAGGATAAATTTATTGCCAAGGATGTCACTGACAGGGAAATAGAAAAGAAGGCGCAGGAAATTACACTCAAGCTTGATGAAATCAGCAAAGGTGGTTTCGCCCATTTCATGCTCAAAGAAATCATGGAGCAGCCGGAATCGATCTGTAATTCCATGAGGGGAAGGCTCGTAGCCAGTGAAGGCACTTCAAAGCTTGGCGGCGTTGAGGAATTTGCCGACCGTCTGGCACAGTCGAGGAGGATCATCATTTCAGCCTGCGGCACCTCGTGGCATGCGGGGCTCGTTGGTGAGTACATGTTTGAGCAGTTTATGGAGATCCCGACTGAAGTTGAATACGCATCGGAGTTCAGGTACAGGAACCCGTTAATATATCCTGATGACACGGTTATTTTTATTTCACAGAGCGGAGAGACGGCTGACACGCTTGCGGCCCTTAAGGAATCAAAAAGGCGCGGAGCCTTATGCATCGGGGTATGCAACGTTGTAGGCAGTTCAATTGCCAGGGAAAGCCACGCGGGCGTCTACATTCACGCGGGCCCCGAGATCGGCGTGGCCTCCACGAAAGCCTTTACAAGCCAGCTCATTGTTCTTTCACTCATAACGCTCATGATTGCGAGGAAAAAGCGCATGAGCCTTATTGACGGGCAGAATATTGTTTCCGAGATAGAGCAGATTCCGGATAAAATTGAGCGCATACTTAAGCTGAATGATGAAATTGAAAAAATTGCCGAAGAGTTTAAGGACGCACAGAATTTCCTCTATTTAGGAAGAGGATACAATTTCCCTGTGGCTTTGGAAGGGGCCTTAAAGCTCAAGGAGATCTCCTACATTCATGCCGAAGGATATCCTGCGGCTGAAATGAAGCATGGCCCTATTGCACTGGTTGACAGGAATATGCCTGTAGTTTTTATTGCTCCGAAGGATTCAACCTACGACAAGATCCTCAGCAATATACAGGAGGTAAAAGCCAGGCAGGGAAGGATAATTGCAATTGCCTCTGAAAGTGACGACAAGATACAGGACATAGTGGACTACACGATTAAAATTCCGGATACAATAAGGATGTTAATGCCGATACTGACTGTAATACCTTTACAGCTGTTGGCTTATCATATAGCAGTAAAGAAAGGGCTGAATGTTGACCAGCCAAGAAATTTAGCTAAAAGTGTCACAGTTGAATAACTATTAATTGGAGGTTTAATTTTATGGCTCGTAAGAATGTTCTAATCATGGGCGCCGCAGGGCGCGATTTCCACAACTTTAATGTTTATTTCAGGAACAACAAAGAGTACAATGTAGTTGCTTTTACAGCTACACAGATCCCGAATATTGACGGCCGCGTATACCCGAAGGAACTGGCCGGGGAGCTTTATCCTGAAGGAATTAAGATCTATGATGAATCGGAACTGGAATGCCTTATTGATGAACTTGAGGTAGAGGAAGTAGTATTCTCTTATTCAGATGTTCCTTTTAACTACGTTATGACCAAGGCCTCAATAGTTAACGCTGCCGGCGCATCCTTCAGGCTCCTGGGCGCTGAAGAAACACAGATCAAGAGCTCCAAGCCCTTAATCTCAGTGCTTGCCGTAAGAACCGGAAGCGGAAAAAGCCAGACTTCAAGAAAAGTAGTTGAGGTATTAAGGGCCGCTGGTAAAAAAGTTGTTGCAATCCGCCACCCCATGCCTTACGGCGACCTCGTTAAGCAGAAGGTTCAGAGATTCGGATCTATAGAAGACCTGAAGCTCCATGAATGTACAATTGAGGAGATTGAGGAATACGAACCGCATATAGCCTTAGGCGGCGTAATTTATGCAGGTGTTGACTACGGCGCAATTTTAGCCGAAGCTGAAAAAGAAGCAGACGTCATACTCTGGGACGGCGGCAATAACGACATATCATTCTATAAGTCGGACGTAACATTTACGGTTGTTGACCCCCACCGCCCGGGTCACGAAATGACCTATTACCCTGGAAACACATCGCTCAGGATGGCTGACTGTGCAATCATAAATAAAATTGATTCTGCAGATCCCAAAAATATTCTCGAGGTCAGAAACAACATCCGCAAGGTTAACCCGAAGGCCAAGATCATTGACGGCGCAAGCCCGATATTTGTTGATAACCCTGAACTCATTGCCGGCAAAAGAGTACTGGTTGTTGAAGACGGCCCGACACTTACGCACGGCGAGATGGCATACGGCGCCGGTACAATAGCTGCAATGAACTATGGCGCAAAAGAAATTGTGGATCCAAGGCCATATACCGTAAAATCTATTACTGCCACCTACCAAAAGTACCCAAAAATTGGTATTTTACTGCCTGCAATGGGATACGGTGAGGATCAGATGAAAGACCTTGAAGAAACTATTAACAATACGGATTGTGATGCGGTTGTTATCGGGACTCCTATTGATTTAGGCAGAATACTCACGATAAACAAGCCTTCAACCCGTGTGCGTTATGAACTCCAGGAAATCGGAGCCATTACGGTTGAAAGTATTCTTAAAGAAAAAGGGATTATATGAGGAAACTGGCTGTCGTTGCCTTCGGAGGCAACGCGCTTCTGAGGGCTGGGCAGGTTGGTACGGCTGACGAACAGGAGCAGAATTCATATGATACCTGTAAAAATCTGATTGAACTCATTAAGGATGGTTATAACATTGTAATTACGCATGGTAACGGCCCGCAGGTCGGCAGTATTTATTTGAGAAGCGAAGCGGGATATTCCTTATACAAGATTCCGAAGATGCCTCTGGATATATCGGTAGCAGATTCCCAGGGGGAAATAGGCTACATGATTGAGCGCCAGATGAGGAATCTTCTGATCGAAAACCATATGGACAAGAAAGTCCTTACGGTTTTAACGCAGGTATTAGTTGATAAAGACGACAGCGCTTTTGCGGTGCCTACCAAACCGGTAGGCCCCTATTATCTTAAAGAAGAAGCTGACCTGTTGTCGAAGACTAATAACTGGCTTTTTAAGGAAGACCCCAGAAAAAGAGGATGGAGGCGTGTTGTTGCCTCACCCCGCCCGCTTGACATAATAAATTATGAGCTGATCGGGGAGCTTGCCCATGAAGGGCACATCGTAATTGCAGCAGGAGGCGGGGGTATACCCGTTTTTCTGGATGAGAAGAAAACCTTCCGTCCCGTTGAAGATGCTGTAATTGACAAAGATCTGGCTTCGGCTCTTTTGGCAAGCCAGATAAAAGCCGACGCATTCTTTATCCTTACAGATGTTGCAAAGGTATGCCTTAATTTCAATAAGCCGGACCAGGTCCAGCTCGATGAATTAAAGCTTGAGGATGCAAAAAGGTACTTTGAGGCCGGGGAGTTTGCCGCCGGCAGCATGGGACCTAAAATTATGGCCGCAATCAAATTTGTTGAATGCAGCGGAAAGGAAACTATTATTACCGAAGCCACTCAGCTTCACGATATCAACAGCGGGACAAAAATAGTCCTTTAGAAAAATAGTCCTCTGGAGAAGTGGTTTTAAACAGAAAAACAGAAAAAGCAGCAAATGGAGAAAAAATGGCAGTTAATATGAAAGGAAAAAGCCTTATTTCCATAAACGACCTTACAATTGAGGAAGTATGGCAAATTTTTGAACTGAGCGCCACGCTTAAAATGAAACGCCTTACCGGGGAACCCCATAAGTTACTTGAAGGCAAGACCCTCGGAATGATATTCTCAAAGCCTTCTACAAGAACAAGAGTTTCTTTTGAGGTGGGCATATATGAACTGGGCGGAATAGGTATGTATTTCGGCCAGAACGACCTTCAGTTAAAGAAAAGCGAAAGCGTAGCCGATACGGCCAGAGTGCTCTCGCGCTTCCTTAGCGGCATAATGATAAGAACTTTTGACCACCAGGACGTAGTTGACCTGGCAACCTACGGATCTATCCCTGTAATAAACGGACTTACCGACTTGCTGCATCCGTGCCAGGTTCTGACAGACCTGTTTACGGTTTATGAGAAAAAGAAGGTGTTAAAGGGTCTTAAGCTAGCTTATATTGGCGACGGCAACAACATGGCGCACAGCCTTCTGCACGGCTGCTCCAAAGTTGGAATGGACATAGCAATTGCTTCACCTTCGGGCTACAAGCCGGTTGAGCAGATTGTTAAAAATGCCCAGGCCAACGCCAAATACATGGGAAGCAAGGTAGAAATACTGGATGACCCTGTGGCTGCGGTTAAAGACGCCGACGTCGTTTACACTGACGTCTGGGCCAGCATGGGCCAGGAAGCTGAAGCTACTGAGCGTAAAAAGATCTTCCAGAAGTTCCAGGTTAATCCTGAACTCGTAAAGAATGCAAAGGAAGATTACCTCTTTATGCACTGCCTGCCTGCGCACAGGGGCGATGAGGTAGTAAATGAAGTTGCCGATTCACCTAATTCAATCATTTTTGACGAGGCTGAAAACAGGCTTCATGTCCAGAAGGCAATTATGGCTCTTGTTATGTAGTTCTTTGTTTCATAACAGACAGTTGTTTTTCTATAAATGCCGGACTTGTCCGGCATTTATTTTTTTTAGAAAGGATTTTTCAGGCACTATGTACTTTAATTTGTAAATGCTTATTTTATGCAAGCAATTATTTACTATTACGGAGCAGGAAAAAATGAAATATTTTAGCAGGATATTATTTCTTTCAGCCTTAACTCTTATGATGAGCTTCCAGCCTTCATTTGCCAGAGGGGGCGCTAAAGGTAAAAGCCAATGGCTCATTTTACAGAAGAAGGACCTTGCAAAAGGAACTTATCACACAGATCATTATAAAATTTTTAAGAAATACGCCAAAGGCTACAACCTGGAAGTATTAAAAGCAATTGACAAGGTGCAGTCTCATGCAATGAATGGAGGCGGCTACTTTATAGGAAAGGATTCAGTTCCAACCGAATCTCCTGCATATTATGAAGTAAAGCTCTTTAACAAATCTCTCATTACTCCTCCGCGCCACAGCAGCTACTGCTCGGGCAGTTCATATTCAGCTTTCATTGAAGCGCTGAACATGATCCTGGCAAAGAAGGACAATAAGCTTTCTCCGGAGAGGCTTGAAGCCTTAAGGATGCAGGAGCCCGATGGCGGAAGAAGGGAAGACTGGATTAAATTCTGGGGCATATGGAATGCCGATGGCTTTGGAAGCCAGTATGCCATGGTGCAGTATGCAGGCATGGGAGAAAATGTTAAGCCCGAGGATGCACGTCCCGGAGACTTTGTAAATATCTCATGGAAAACAGGCATTGGGCATTCAGTTATATTCCTGGGCTGGTACATGGATGAGAACAACAATAAAAACATGGTCTACTGGAGCAGCCAGAAATCTACAAACGGCTACGGCGATCAGGTGGTGTCACTGGAAAAAATAAAGGAAATTAAAATTGTAAGGCTCACAAAACCAGAGAACCTGTTCAAGTTCGATGTAAACCAGAAAGTAAATAAAGACGTTCCGGGTGACAAGATCGCCTGGTAGAAGGAAATTAAAAGCGGCACTATGTGCCGCTTTTTTTTTTGACTACGGAAAACCCTAGCTGTTGGGTAGAATAATTGAAAATTCTGTTTCTTTGTCTGGAATAGACTTAACCCTGATTTCACCCTGATGCCATGTAACGATCGATTTTACAACTGAAAGCCCCAGGCCCGCGCCTCCCGTGCTCCTGTTTCTTGATGATTCAGCCCTGAAGAACCTGTCGAATATTTTAGGGAGAATTTCCTCCGGAATTCCAGGTCCCTCATTTTTCACCGATATTTTAATTTTCTTATCCTCAGGCTGCGTAACTTCAACTGTTACGGGAGTATTTTCATTCCCGAACTTTATTGCATTGTCGACGAGATTAAAGAGCGCCTGGCGCATCCACTCCGGGTCAAGGAGGACTTTAGGAGTATCCTGCACATTAAAAAGAAGTTCAATCTGGTTTTCTCCTCCAATGAAACTCATGTTTGCCAGAATGTCTTCAAGATAAGCCTTCAGGTTCACTCTTTCCTTATTTATTTTAACCAGGGAGTGGTCAATTTTAGAAATGAAGAAAAGCTTTTCAACAATATTTATAAGCCTTAAGGTTTCCTCATAATTACTGTGAAGGATTTCCCTGTATTCCTCCGGGGTTTTGGGGGATTTAAGCGCAATTTCAATTTCACCGCGCAGGATAGTAAGAGGCGTTTTCAGTTCGTGTGAGGCTGAAATGGAGAACTGGTTCATATACTCGATGGAAGTTTTTATCCTGTGTATCATTTCATTCAGCCTTCTTACCAGGCGGCCGTATTCATCCTCAAATTCCTCGCCTTCAATCTTTTCATTCAGGTTCTGTGCTGTTATTTCATCCATGCGGTTAATTACCTGGTCAATTCTGGAAAGTGAGCGGGCTGAAATGATGGAGCCGCCGACTATAGAAATGATAAAGAATATTGGGGCAATAATTGCGTAAATGTCTTTCAGGCTGTTCAGTGTTTCATGAATAAGATCGGCAGGGAAGGCAACTACAATCTTATATCTCCCTTTATGCAGATAGGCGCCTCTGATGGTATAAGGGGAAAGCTTTTCATTCTTAAATGTCTGTACGTCCACCTTGTTCGGTTTGACGTCAGGAAAAGCCAGTTTATGCCCCATAAGGTTTTCTGTTCTGAAGACTATCTTATCCTTCAGCTGCACCTGGACATAAGTGTTTCTTGGGTTCAGCGTTACGGCTTCAAAGATGAGGTCGTATACAACGTCTTCCGGTGAAGCATAGACAGAGTCGGGCTGAAAATCTCCCAGATCAACCTTGCTGTCTGAAACGAAATTATATATTGCCTCGGCTTGTCTTGTAAGGGCAATATCCAGCTGTTCGTTAAGGCTTTGATGTGTGTAAAAATAGATAGCAATTCCAATCATGGCCTCAAGCAGCAGGAAGAGTGATGAGTACCATAATGTGGTCTTAAAGCGTGTAGTCTTGACGAATAAAGCTGCTTTAAAAATTGTGTGTCGCAGGTTCAATTTTTTCACTTTTCTGAAACTTTTCTCCCAATAAACTGTGGCGCGTCTTAGTTATTCCTTTATTGAGTATCCGACTCCTCTTATTGTATACAACAGCTGTTTTTCAAAGTCCTTGTCAATTTTATTTCTGAGTTTATTGATATACACGTCAATTACATTGGTATCGGTATCGAAGTGGTAGTCGTAGACGTGTTCTGAAAGCCTGGTTCTGGATATAACCTTATTTTTATTCCTCAGGAGAAATTCCAGTACGGCGTACTCTTTAGGGGTAAGGGAAATTTCAACCCCATTTCGCTTAACGCTGTGCGTCTGGAGGTCAAGCGTAAGGTCCCCGGCCTTAAGTGAGAGGGATTTTTCCGTTTCTTTCCGTCTTAAGAGTGCGCGGATCCGGGCCAGCAGTTCTTCAAAGGCGAAAGGTTTCGTTAGGTAGTCATCAGCCCCGGCATCCAGCCCTTCGACCTTGTTTTCCACGGACTGTCTTGCAGTAAGCAGGAGGACGGGTGTGGAAATTCTGCTACGTCTGATTTCCTCGAGGAGCATAATGCCGTTAATATAAGGGAGCATGATATCAAGGATGATGAGGTCATATTCCTGTGACAAAGCCAGTTCGCGCCCCTGCCTTCCATCGAAGGCCACGTCAACTGTGTAGTATTCCTCCTCAAGACCTTTCCTGATAAAGGAGGCTACCTTTTTTTCATCTTCAACGAGCAGTACTTTCATTTGGATAAAATACTCAAAAAAAAGGAGAGTTAAAAACTCTCCTTATGACGCGAAATTATTCAGAGGTTAACTGAAATTACTTTTTGCTGTTATCGTTAGTGTTTGAAGTAGAAGACTTTTCAGTCTTTGAGCTGGTCTTTGATGATTTATGTTTCATTGAGTGTTTTTTGTGATGACCGGCTTTGGTTGTATCGTTAGCTGCAACGTTTGTCTTTTCCTTCTTGGTAGACATCTTTGTAGTTTCAGATTTCTTGTTTCCCTGTTTGTCTGACTTTTCAACTTTTTCTGTCTTTGTTGTAGTCTTCTGATCCTTTGACTGTGCATAAGTTGATAAATTTACGCCCCAGAAGAGGACTGTAGCTGCCATTAATACTGCAAAAATACGTGATTTCATTTTTATTCTCCTTTAACTTAATAATGTTAGTGTTGTTTGTTAACATTATAAAATTAAGCAATCACTATTAAGGAATTCTTAAGGGAAAATTAAAAAATTTTAATCTTTGGGGGCAGCATGGAAATCCATCTGCCCCTGCAAGGTAGAAAAGCTTATACGGCCTTATAGTCCATATGGAAAGTAAAGTGGGGGAACTTCTTCGGCAGATGGATTATGTTATATATCATAACGCCGATAGACATCCGGTCGAGCCAGGATGACAGGGGCCATCCGAAATGGATATGCAGCGTCTTATCAGGGGGCATTTCGTATTCCAGAGTTCTAAGAAGAGCCACAATCATATCAAAGAGTTTCATTCCTCTTTGAATTGATATCCAGAAATGGTTAGGGCTGATATTCTGCGGCGCCTCGTTCCTGGGGGAATAAAAGCTGACGAAAATGGAGTCGACATTATTGCCCTGCAGCTCAAATTCCGAAGGGCGTCTGAAGTACAGGTGTACGTCGTCTTTGGGAACGTCGCTTATTGCAAATATGATGTCCATAGGCGTACGCGTTGCACGCCTGACGGGGATTTCAGGAGCCCTGAACTTGGATATCCTTATTCCTGCAAGAAGGAACAAAAGTGTAATGCTGAACCAGAGCCCGGTGCCGTAAGGCCTGTTAAGTGCAATATAAATAAATGTGCTCAAAAGAATAATAAAGAGAATTAAGGTGCCGATTCTGGAAGTGTGATATGAGATTTCCTTTGTTCCTTTGGAATACCTGTAAATTATAAGAGACCCGGTGTTGATGCAGAAGCTGGCAATAAGTCCCACGGCATACATTTCAGCCAGAATGGCCTGGCTGCCGTTTGTAACGATAAGGATTATCGTGTAAAAGACACCGTTAACAATATGGATTCTGTAGAGGGACTGCTTTTTATTCAGCTGGATAAGCCATCCGTAATTGTATCTTTCGGCTACTTTTTCAATAAGTTCGGCTGAAGCAACCATGGCGGTGTTTACAGCCATAATAAGTGTAATGCTTGCAAGAACCGAAACTATTACGCCGAAGAGTTCGCCGTTAACACTGGTGGCAAAAGCCGGTATAAGGTCGGTCTCGTGCTTGCTTATATCAACGTTGGATGAGAGTGCAAGCAGCGCAATAAGAGGTGTAACAATGCCGACCGTCACAGCCAGGAAGAGATAAGCTTTCCTGATTTCCTTCCAGTTTTTAACAAGAGAGGCGGTCTGAAGTACAGATTCAATACCCGAGTATGCCAGAATACAGCTTCCGATGCCGATAATAATATTCTGATATGAGTGCAGAATCGATCCTCCCGTCAGGTCGTGCCAGAAGTCGCCAAAGCTGGCATTAAGCATTGTTACCGTATGCTGGTTGAAGCTGGCAAAGCCTCCTACAATGAGGTTAACCAGAACAAAGGAAGCAAATACAAAGATCAGGAATGTGAACTTCGCGTTCTCCTTTATTCCAACTATATTAAGTCCCGTAATAAGCCAGATAACGCCGACTTTAAGGAAGAATTTCATTCCCAGTCCTATGGCCAGGAATGAAGTGCCGTTTTCAACGGCGCTGACGGTTGAAATAGCTGCCGTAAGCACATAACTTACGATAATTGATGATATTGCAATAAAGGAGGTGTTAGGCCCCAGCACCAGGTATGAAAACGAATAAACTCCGCCGCCTTTAATATTATTTGCCTCAAGGATTTCCGAAATTTCCACCATCCTTGTAGAAAGGAAGCGTATCAGGATTGAGGTCAGAGCAATATAAACAATAGCCTTTATACCTATAAACCGGAAAGCTTCAAAGGGGGCATAATAGACCGAAGTCAGTTCATCCATAAGTGTAATTATGCCGACGGCTATCCAGGTCAGCCACCATCTGCCGTTAAAAAGGTAGGAAAGAAAGTCTTTCTTGCTCATTACCTTTATGAAAATGGCGACAAGAAGTATGTTAATTATAGCATATGTAAAAGTTAGCATGTATATTTAGCCGCAGTAATTTCAAAAAAAACAGTCTATAATATATTGAAAACTAATGTTTCTGCAAAAATATTTATCCATCCTAATAATATATAAATTTGGTGTAAATTCTTCATGGAAGCATAGTTTTTGGGTCAACTATTGCCGAATTGTTTCGAAAATATAAATAAAAAACGCAAGTTAAATGAGTGACGAACAAATTTTTGAAAGAATTAAAGACGCTTTAAGAGGGAAGGTGGAAACTTTCCTTGAAAAGGTAACTCCTGTATATGCCGCCTTAAACTGGGAATGGAACGTCAACGGAGAGAAGCGGGTTCCCAATGAAGAGGATGTAATGTTTAAGCTCTATAACTTAATAGACGCCCTTCAGTTTAACAGGAAAGGATACTGGACAGCATCCTGCGGGCTTAAAGTGCAGTACCAGTTCAAAAAAGAGGGGATAGAGGTATCGATGGTTTTTACAAAAGAGATTGCGGATAAAGGCGTTTATAATTTTTAGGTAAGGACGTGATGCCGCCGGATGCGGCATCTGAAAAGTTAAAAACCTTAAAGGCTTAAGAATGTGAAATAGTTTTTGGGCAGACTGTTCCTTACTGCTTCGGCTCCCTCACGCGTGGGGAATATTCCGAAGACGGTGGATCCGCTGCCTGTCATGAGGGAGAACATTGCTCCTTTGCGGTACATTAAATCCTTGATCCCTTCAATTTCCGGATACTTATTAAATGCGTATTCCTCAAAACTGTTTGTAACGTACTTAATGCAGTCCGGTATGTTATTCCAGCAGATGCTCTCAATCATCCTCAAGTCAAAGGGTGCAGGGCCGACCTTAACATTCTGATAAGCTTCCTTTGTGGAAATGTGTATGCCGGGATTTACAATGAGAACAGGGTAGGGGATATCCAGGTTCAGCATTGTTAGAAGCTCCCCGCGCCCATGTGCAAATGCGCTTCTGGGTTTGATAAAGAAAGGTACATCGGAGCCAAGTGTTAAGGCAAATTCCCTCATTTGGTCCATATTAAAGTTCAGCTGAAACATTTCGTTCAGTGATACAAGAGCCGCCGCGGCATCTGAACTTCCGCCACCCATACCGGCACCCATCGGAATAGTTTTCTTAAGCTCGATTTTTACGTTAAGTTTTTTTTTTGAGTGTTCTTCGAGGAGTTTCTTTGCCTTGACGATAAGGTTATTTTCATCTTCAATTTCCTTTACATCGGAATGAAACTCAAATGTGCCGCACCGTGAGAAAACCAGTTCATCGAAAAGGTCATAGACGGGGTAGAACACAGTTTCAATATTATGAAAGCCGTTACTCCTTTTTTCAGTTACAAAAAGCCCGAGGTTTATTTTGGCAGGTGCTTTAATTTCCAGATAGTCCATTTATTGCATCCCTGATTTTTTGAATGTGTTTACTGTTTGAGCCGCAGCAGGAACCGATAAAGCTGGGTTTTAAGGGGAGCATCTTTTTTACAACCCTGTAATAAGCTTTCTCGTCAACGCCGCACGTAATCTTCTCGTCGGTGTAATTGCCGCTTCCGCAGTTAAGGTAAGCGCCCCAGTTATATGAGAATTTGTAGCCCGAAATGAACTCCTCAAACACCTTTGGGGTGATACAGTTTAACCCTATTGCAAGGGGATTAAATTTCTGAACGAATTCAATTACTTCACTGGCATCTTCACCCGAAAGAATCTTATTCTCAGGAGTAATAAAAAGGCTCATTACATAAGGAATGTCATTTCTGCTGCAGTAGCGGCATATGATTTCAATTTCATCGAAGTGGCTCTGGGTTTCATTAAGTATGAAATCGGCCCCGTTAAGCATAAGCAAAGCAATGTGTGTAATGTGATTGCTTTCAAGCTCGTTGCGGCTTAAATTTCTTTCTCTCTGGTAGCAGTCCTCGGCCGGTGCATTTGAGGCTGCTATTAAAACGGGCAGGCCTGCGCGGGCAGATTTAGCAGCATCCATGTTCTTTTTTACAAGGATTTCAGAGCTGAGGCTGGATACTCCGCTTAAATTTATTGCTGCAGGATTGGTCCTGAATGTATTTGCAGTAATTATGTCCGCGCCGGCATTGATGTACTCTTTATGGATGCTGATTACCATATCGGGATTACTGATTCCTGCAAGGCTGGTCCACAGGTCTTCATCCGTCTTTAAGCCCTTCATCTGCAGGAGGCTTCCGATAGCCCCGTCTAAAACTAGGGGGCGGCCGATCTTTTGGGCAAAGCTGAAGATATTGATTCCGGGGAAACTCATTTTACTTGCTTAATACCTGAGCCTTTTGTTCTATATTTTCAAAATAGTTAACCGTTTCCTTTACAATCCTGCCCAAATCCACCATGGAGCGGCACTCAAGGTTGTAAGGGCATTCTTTTTTCCAGCATGGGGCGCATTCCAGTCCTTCGGGATAAAGCTTGACGCCTCTTCCATAGAGCTCAATTTCCGTCCAGCAGCTTAAGCCGAACCAGGCAATGACGTATTTTTTTAGCGCAATTGCCAGGTGCATTCCAAAAGAGTCGCCTGTAATTACAACCTGGGGGATGCTTTCATAGCAGGCGCCGCGCCTTACGCCTCCGTTTACGGGAGTATTGATTACTTTGCCCGGGAAATGTGAAGCGATCTCTTCGTTTCTTTTTTCATCCTCGGGGCCGCCAAGCAAAACAATTTTATATTTCCCAAGTGCAAGAAACTTTTCAATCAGCGTAACATGCTGCTCAATGGTCAGTTTCTTGTTAGGGTAGAGCAGAGAGCATCCTGTGTTAAAGCCTATAACCATATCGCCTTCTTTAATGCCGACGCTGGCCTTATAGTCTTCAATATACTTTAATTCATGGTCAAAGAAGTTAAATACATAGTCATCCATCTGGTAATCGAGTTCGAAAGTTTCAGCCAGGTAATCCTGCCCGCTTCTTTTATTAACCTTAAACTTCAGGTAGTCATCCATACCAAGCTTGTAGTTATATTCCGCGCCGTCATTAAGCGGAATAATTTTCCCGTCCTCATCCATTCCGAATCCCAGGCGGTGCCTTGTCTTTACGCTTTGGGCCAGGGCTCCCGAGCGCAGGGATTTATCCACGTTCAATACATAATCAAACTCCATCTGTGAAAGTACGGAGATTGTTTCAAAGTCGTAAGCCAGCGGCTTATCGATATAGGGATTATTGTAAAGAAGGGGAACTGTTGACTTCAGTGTGACCCAGTAGATAGTTGATTCGGGGAATTTTCTTTTGAGTCCCTTAAGCTGGGCTGTAGTCATCAGTATGTCGCCCATTGCATCCAGGTTAATGAGGAGTATTTTAACTCCAATGGGGACAAGTTCCCTGCATCCTTCCTGAAGGCAGTCGTGTCCGGGGAAGCATGGTTTATAGCCGGTAAAGCGTTTGCACTTTGGAATTTGTATCATCATGATAAATATTTTTCCAGGAATGGTTTAAATTTTTCAATTACCTCATTAAACGTAACGTCATTTAATGTGTTGTTTTCAGTAATGACGCACTCAAAGTCCGAGCGGTACGGCGCCCAGATAATATCCGTTGTATTATAGTGGACGTACATGCCGAATACGGGCACATTATAGGCTGATGCCAGATGTACGGCCATTGTGTCAGGAGTATAGAGCATATCAAGCATTGAGATTGCCGAAGAAAATTCATCAAATGACGGGCTGTAGAAAATATTATTCTCAAGACCGTCATTTATCTCGAGTGCCTGAGGGGCTTCTTTTTCCGAGCACAGTAAAAGGACGTTTACATTATACACTTTTAAGAACCTGATTAGTTCCCTGTATTTTTCAACGCCCCAGAACCGGGCCTGACTGCCGGCTGAAATGTTGATGCCTAAAAGAAATTTTTTTTCAGGGAACCTGCCTTTAAGCACTTCTTTAACTTTTTTTAGCGATTCAGCCTTTGGGAAATAATTCACGTTTACTTCTTCTCTGCAGACCTGAAGGTCAAACAAATCTGCAAGCGCCATAACCCTGTCAATTACGTGGACCTTCCTGGCATCAGGCTTATCAACAGTTTTTGTATAGACCTCTTCATTGCCTTTCTTCAGGCCGAACTTATTTGGCGCCTTTGCCATTGCCAGCAGGTAAGTTACTGTTGTTGAAACGTCATCGTGCAGGTCTACTATGGCGTCAAAGTTTTCTTCCTTTATAAAATCCAGTGTTTCAAAGAAGCCCTTAAAACCTTTGCGGAAAACAACTACCTTATCCACATTAGGGTTATTTGTGAAGACAAATGAGTTATTTTTATCGGCAAGCACATAAACCCTGCATTTTACCTGGCGCTTTACTTCCTGAAGAAGTGGTGTTGTAACAAGGGCGTCGCCTATTCTGTTTAAGCGGATAAAAAGAATTTTTGAACTTTCATTAAAACGAGGCTTTCCCTTTGACTTGCTGCCGGACTTTAAGAGAAGCAGGATTCTTAAGAAAACATTTTTTATGAATATTTCAATCTTCTTCATTTACGGGCAGCTTCAATTTATTTTTTTCAACAATCGACATTACTTTTTTCATCACGTTTTCAACCGGGAGCTCCAGAAAGCATTCATGATGCCTGGGACACTCCAAAAGGTTGCACCCGATGCAACTTAAGCTTTCAAGCCTTATCCACTCATGACGTTCCCCATACGGGCCCTGAAGCCTGGGGTTTGTTGGTCCGTGGAGGCTTAAGACAGGGACCTTTAGGGCTGTTGCCATATGCATGGGTCCGCTGTCGTTGGCAATTAGCATCCGGCATTTCTTCATGAGGGACCCCATCTGACGGATATCCGTTGGAGGAGCCATAACGACTTCAGTTTTCATCAGCTCTTTTGTCCTGAAGGCCTCAATCTTATCCCCGGGTCCCCAGATAATGAGTATTTTAGCTGAAAGCCTGCGCGCTATTTCGTCGCCTATTTCAGCAAACTTAACGGGATCGCATTTTTTTGAAGGCCATCCGCCCGAAGGGCTCAAGCCGACAACAAAATCATTTGACTTAAAGTTTGTCTTAAAGAAGTTGTCTGCAAACTCAATGTCACCATTACCAAGGCTGAAATGGAGCTCTCTAAGTTCAGAAGCGAGATCCAGGTTTTTCAGGAACTGAAGGTGGAGGTCAGCCGCGTGGAATTTGTCGCGTTCTGCTGGGCCAAGGAGGTTATAGGCGTAAGAACGTCCCTTATAAGGGAATCCCGCCCTGTACCTCGACCCGCTAAGAAAAGTAATCAGAGCCGTGCGGGGATTTGTATAAAAATCGAGCACGAGGTCGTACTTTTTTCTTCTGACATCCAGAATAGCGGACAGGCCTTTTTTTCTGTCCAGGATAAGGACTTCATTTAAGAAGGGAAGCCCCTCGAGGGCAGCTTTAGACGGCGCTTCCGTCAGGTAATCTATTTTGGCCTCAGGAAATTCTTTCTTCAGGTTATCAAGAACAACAGTCGATAAAATAACATCCCCGATCCCGCGAAGCTTAATGCAGAGTATCTTTTTAACTTTACTTTTGTCTATTTTCATGCTCAAAAATAGAGAAAAATCACTCTTTTGGCAAAGGTAAAATTTAATAGTCCCGGGGCGTGAATACTGTGAAGAAAACGGCTTGAAATTGATTATATTTAAAGCAAGATTCCAAAATTTAAAGTAAAACTAAAGAAAATGACTGTTTTAGAAGCAATCAGGCTGACAACTGAATTCTTTGAGAAAAAGGGGATTGAATCCCCCCGGCCGAACGCCGAGATACTGCTGGCGCATATACTGAAATGCAAGAGGCTGGACCTTTATCTTGCCTTCGACAAGCCATTACAGGAAGAGGAAGTATTAAAATACCGCGAATACCTGAAAAGAAGATCGCAGAATGAGCCTCTGCAGTACATTTTAGGGGAAGTTGAGTTCTACGGGATGCCCTTTAAGGTAAATCCTTCGGTTTTAATTCCGAGGCAGGAGACTGAGATATTAATTGAAGTGATGATAAACGCCCTGGATAAAAATAAGCCGATGAGCTTTCTGGACATAGGAACGGGTACGGGGAATATACCAATTACGCTTGCCCCGCATTTTCCGGCTTCTTCATTTATTTCAATTGACGTCAGTGAAAGCGCGCTTAAACTTGCAAAAGAAAATGCAGAGCTGAACCGTCTTGAAGGAAAAATCGAGTTTGTAAAAGGGGACATACTGGATAAAACCTTCTCACCTGGGAAAATCTTTGAGGTCATTGTCTCAAATCCGCCCTATGTTTCGCTTGAGGAGTATAAGACGCTTCAGCCCGAGATTACTAAATATGAGCCGATGGAAGCTGTAACGGATAATTCCGATGGGTATACTTTTTATAAGACCATATCTTCACGTGCAATGGAGATGCTGAGTACAGGGGGAAAACTGTTCTTTGAGGTTGGGCAGGGGCAGTCGGATGCGGTGGCCATGCACATGAAAAACTGCGGCTTTACTAACATTACAGTTAAAAAGGATTACTTAAATATTGAACGCGTAGTTTATGGAGAAAAACTTTGAGAGCTTTGGTGCAGAGGGTTTCAGAAGGGGGAGTTTACATAGAGAGCCATAAGTATTCGGCTGAAATCCCCAACGGCATAGTTATACTTTTAGGTGTCAGGACTAGCGACACCGAAGAAGACGTTAATTTTGTTGCAGATAAGTGCAGCAACTTAAGGATTTTTGAAGACAGTGAAGGAAAGATGAATCTTCCCTTAAAGGATGTGGATGGCGAGGTTTTGATCATTTCGCAGTTTACGCTCTACGGGGACGCCAGAAAGGGCAACAGGCCGAACTTTACAGAGGCTGCCAAATCTGAGCAGGCTGAAAGCCTGTACCTGAAATTTATTGAACGGGTAAAAGGTAATATTGGTGACGGGAAGGTTAAGGCGGGAATTTTCGGGGCCATGATGAAGGTTAAAATAATAAATGACGGTCCGGTTACCATATTGGTTGAATCCAAATAATTGCATCTGAAAGCCTTAATTTCATATCTTGTCTAATAAGAGTTAAAGCTAAAGAAAATACTTATGCCAGAAATAAAAAATACCTCGCATTCAACGCTGATGATATTTATTGACGGGGTGGGCTTTGGGGAGCCTGATGCCCGGAAAAATCCTTTCTTTAAGTTGGGCTTTAAGGCTTTTACTGAGGTTTTCGGGGCGATCCCTAGCCTCAATAACCAAACTTTGACAGCAGAAAACGGCATTTTTCTTTTCCCCACAGACGCACGCCTTGGGGTGGATGGGCTACCGCAGAGCGGAACGGGGCAGACATCCATCTTCTGCGGCTTTAACGCGCCTAAGGTTCTGGGGCAGCATTTCGGTCCGTACCCCTATTCAACGCTTATCCCTCTGATAAAAGAGAAAAACATCTTCCGGGAATTCCTTGATAGAAAGCTTGAAGTAAACTTCGTAAATGCTTATCCTAAAATATTTTTCGATTATCTTGCCTCGGGCAAACAGCGCCTTAGCGCTACTACACTTTGCTGCCGGCTTAGCGGCCTAAGGCTTCATGATTATGAGGACTTAAAAGAGGGGAAAGCCCTATCGGCTGAGATTGATAACTCGAGGTGGGTTACAAAACTTGGGTATGATCTTCCCGTTATTGAGCCTGAAAGTGCCGCTGAAAGGCTCATGGGAATTGCCTCACACAATTCATTTACATTATATGAATACTTCTTAACCGACCACCTGGGCCATGGGCGCAACGCCGACACGTTTGAAGAGACGATGCATACGCTTGACAGGTTTTTATATCACATACTGAAAAACTTTCCGGAGGATATGACGCTGGTGATATGCTCCGACCACGGCAACCTGGAGGACATTTCGGTTAAAAGCCATACGCTTAACCCTTCTATCACAATTACAGCAGGGAAATATGCCTGGGAACTGTCAGAGAAAATTAAGGATCTTACAGATATTAAACCGGCAATACTGGACCTCTATGGATGAAAGACTACCCGGTAATTAGAATATGCCTGATGTTTATGGGCGGAATTATTCTGCAAAAGATCTTTGCCCCGGGCATCAGCGTACTTTTTATACTGGCAGCTTTTTTCACTCTCTTATCCTTAATAAACCTCAAATGGAAATCCACAGAATCGTTACTACTTGTATTGTCCTCAATAGTCATTTTCCTTGCCGGGGCAGTATACTTCGGGTTGTATAAAACGGATCTTAAGCCTTATCCCTTTCAGGTTTCCAGGCTGAAGGATGTGGCGCTGTGGGGAAAGGTAAGCTCCGTTGACCTGAAAAGAGACTATGAAATAAGATTTCTGCTTAAATCGGATTCTCTAAGGCTAAATGATAAAACATACAGCCTGGGGCTTTCAGTTATCTGCCGGCTGAGGGATGAGGAGGCGGGAAGCCTCGATTCTGCATATAAATGCCTTAATCCCGGGCAGTACGTAATGATTAAGGGGACCTTCTCAAAAGGGAGGCAAAGAAGAAATCCGGGAGAGTTCGACTATCAGAACTACCTTGAAGAAAGAGGTATAAGTGCCCTCCACACAGCCTTCAGCACGGGTGACATTTCAATTCTTTATCAGGCTGAAAAGATGCCCCTTGAGGAGCTTGTTTTCAGCGTAAGAAAGAGTATTGATGAGGTATTCAGCAGGCTTCACACAAAAAACTGCGCCTCATTGCTGAGGGGATTTCTCCTTGCAGACAGGAGTGAAGTTGACGAGGAGGTGCAGAGCGACTTTATAAATACAGGCGTAGTGCACATACTGGCAGTCTCAGGGAGCAATGTGTTATTAATTATTATGATCTTTACACTCCTCTTCGGGCGCTTTAATGTGGTTGTGCGTTCTGTTCTGACCCTGACAGGGTTATTTTTATTTTTAATCATAACAGGTTCTTCACCTTCAGTTGTAAGGGCTGTAACAATGGGTGCGGTGGGTTCCGCGGCATTTCTTACAAACAGAAGCTACAACGTATTTAACCTCCTTGCAATTGCGGCCGTAATAATCCTGGGGCTTAACCCGAACCAGCTTTTTGATTCGGGATTCCAGCTTTCCTTTGCTGCGGTCATATCAATTGCTGTAATTTACCCTCACCTGAAATCTCTTCTGGACAGGCTAAATATAAAATCTGCAATAATTTATAAGCCCCTGCTTTTTATTTCAGTTACCATTGCGGCCGAGGTTGGCGTCTTGCCCTTTACGCTTTACTATTTCGGAAGGGTGTCGGTTGTTTCACTTCCTGCAAACCTTTTGGTTATACCGCTTTCTTTCCTTATTTCTGCCCTTGGAATAGTTACGCTAGTTCTAAATCCTGTTTCACAATACATAGCCTCGGTTTATGCCGGAATGAACAATCTTTTTGCCGACGTGCTGATTTATATAACGCACCTTCTTGGCAGCCTCAGCGTGTCGTATCTTTCTATAAGGGAATTCACTTTAGCTGACCTTTTAATATCATACACTTTTTTATGCGGCTACTTTATAGTAATAAGACGCCTGGAGAGCCTTTTGGCAAAGTGGATAACAGCATTGCTTTGTGTAATTAACATATTTTTATTCTGCTCACTGGACAATAAAAGTTTGCTGCCGGAACATGAGCTTACCATAATGGCGATCGACGTAGGGCAGGGGGATGCCACGCTTGTAAAGTTTCCGGATAATACCACAATCCTGATTGATGCCGGGCCGGTGAGCCGGTATTCCGACAGCGGGGAGAACACAATTTTTCCCCTGTTAAACCGCCTGGGGATTGATAAAATTGACTACGGCTTTATTTCTCACGTGGATAACGACCACTACTCGGGCTTTATTTCGCTGATTAAAAAAGGTGTAATAAGAAAGATCTTTAAGCCCAGGCTGGATAAAAATTATCCCAAGGACCTGAGTCTGGAGCAGTTTCTTAAAAAAAGCAGAATCCCCATTCTTTATTACAGGAAAGGAAGTCTTAAGTTCGGCAATGCTAAAGTCTACATTCTGAACACTGAGGAACTGGGAACTTCAGGGAGCTTAAACGACAGAAGCGGCGTAATTAAAATTGTTTACGGCAGTACAAGCTTCCTTTTTGAAGGGGATGCCGGGAAAATGGAAGAGGGAATATTAGCTGAAGAATACGGGGACTTTCTTTCTTCCGATTTCCTGAAAATGGGGCATCACGGGAGTAAACACAGCTCTTCTTCTAAGATGCTGGCCTTAGTTAAGCCTTCATACGGGTTAATAAGCGCGGGTGTACAGAACCGCTTCGGGCATCCATCAAAAGAAGTGCTGGAAAGAAGCAGGCAGTTTAGTATCAGACTTCTCAGGACCGACCAGGAAGGGGCTATAATTCTTAGGAGCAACGGCGATAAGATCAGAAAAGCTGCCTGGAAAGAGTAAAATAATCCGCCCTGGGTAAGAATAAAATTTGTATACCAAAGTCCCTTATAAATGTTTATCTTTCAGCTTATTAAAAATTCATGTGATGTAATGGAAATAAAATCTGACTATTCAATAAAAGAATTAAATACATTTGGAATAGAAGCCAGAGCGAGAAAATTTGCCGCGGCAGAAACTTTAGAAGATTTAAGGGGTTTACTGGAAAGTGATGAGTTCCGCGGAATGCCAAGACTGATCTTAGGCGGCGGCAGTAACGTCCTTTTTACAAAAGATTTTGACGGCATTGTTATAAAAATGCTTCTAAAGGGAATTGAAGTCCTGGGTAAAGATAACTCCTGTGTTTACGTAAAAGCCAGGGCAGGTGAAAACTGGGACGACTTTGTAAGCTACGCGCTGGAGAATAACTTTGGGGGCCTTGAAAACCTCTCGCTCATTCCCGGAACTGTAGGTGCAAGTCCCATACAGAACATCGGGGCATATGGCGTGGAAATTAAGGATGTGCTTCATGAAGTTGAAGGGATTAACCTCTTGACGGGGAAGACAGAAGTATATGATAATAGTTCCTGCCGGTTCGGCTACAGGAATTCAATTTTCAAGCAGGAGCTTAAGAACAGTTTTGTGGTGACTTCAGTTACATACAGGCTCAGTCTTGATCCCAGAATCAACGTCTCTTATGCAGCCTTAAAGCAGGAACTTCTCGGGCTTACTGAAAGTGAAATAACAATAAGGGATGTAAGTGAAGCGGTTAAAAGGGTTAGGATGAGCAAGCTCCCGGATCCCAGTGTGCTGGGTAATGCAGGAAGCTTTTTTAAGAACCCCGAGATAGAAAAAGAGAAATTCCTTAAATTAAAGGCCATGCATCAGGATCTGACAGGCTATGAGACCCAGGCAGGGAAAGTAAAAATTCCTGCCGGGTGGCTTATACAGAATTCGGGCTGGAGGGGTAAAAGGCTCGGCAATGCAGGAAGCTATGACAAGCAGGCGCTTATTCTTGTAAATTACGGCGGGGCAGCGGGAAAAGATGTTGTTGAGCTCTCGCGTGCCATTCAGGCTTCGGTGGAGAAGGAATTTGGTGTACATCTGGAAACAGAGGTAAATATAATCTGATAGCCTGAGCAGTTGAAATTAAATAAATAATCGTTATTTTCGGGATCATAAATCAGAATAAAATCCGGTAACTAATAATCAGGGTATTAATTTTTTTTAAGTTGGGAGAAAAATTATGGCAGACAGCGAAATTGCCAGCCAGGAATCAAAAGAAAGCGTTTCGAAGGGCATATTAAAAGAAATTACGCAGCCCTTTATTGACGTTATGCATACTTCAAGGGCTCTTATGGGCTTAAACATTTCCTATATTCTTGAAGGACTAACATACTTCGGCGTTGTAACACTTCTTGCAATTTACTTCAATGAGTTCATCGGCCTGAATGACATCAACGCGGGGCTTATGGTTGGTGTACTTACAGGCGGCATAACGCTCAGCATGCTTTTCCTTGGTGCCACCGTCGACTGGGTGGGAGTAAGAAAGTCGCTTTTGTTGTCTTTGGGATTCATGCTCATAGGCAGAGTTCTGCTTGCTGTAGCTCCCGGAATAACCGGAACGTCCGGCATGTGGTCCTCGGCGCATATAACAGCAATGCTTGGAATATTCGGGATTATCCTGGGTTACGGCATTTACCAGCCTGCCTGCTATGCCGCGGTTAAGATGTGGACAAATGAGAACACGGCCGCAATGGGCTACGCCATGCTTTATGCGCTGATGAACCTGGGAGGGTTTCTTCCGGGACTCGTTTCACCACCGCTCAGGAAAGCCTTCAGCATAACGGGTGTGTTCTGGTTTTACTCTGTTCTGACAGTTGTGGGAATGCTCGTTGTAGCGTTCATTATTACAAAGAAAGCTGTACGCCAGGCCGAGGCCGAGGCAGGAACACAGGGCAAGGTGGAAGAAAAAGATGAATTTGAGGAGATGACGGGAAAAGAAAAGCTTAAGTTTTACTGGAAGAACTTCCCGCTTAAGGATTTAAGGTTCCTTTATTTCATATTTATCTTAATTCCCGTTCAGACTCTTTTTGCGCATAACTGGCTTACTATTCCGCAATACACAAGCCGTGCATTCTCAGGGTTCGTAAAAGACAACTTTGAATTTTTCTCTAACTTCAATCCTATTCTGATATTTATTCTGACCCCTATGGTTGCGGCGCTTACGGCCAAGAAGAATGCCTACAAGATGATGATACTTGGAACGTTTGTTATGGCATCGCCTACGTTCCTTCTGGTTTTGGGACCGAACGTTTACACACTGTTTGCCTTTCTTATTATCATGACGATTGGTGAAGCCATGTGGCAGCCGAGGTTCCTGCAGTGGGTAGCAGAAATTGCGCCCAAGAACATGACAGGAATTTATATGGGAATAGGACAGTTCCCGTGGTTTCTGACCAAGGTGTTTACAAGCTTTTATTCAGGCTGGTTCCTGATGCACTATTGCCCGGAAAATACACCGCCCAACCAGATGAACACCGAATTCATGTGGCTCATCTACGGCTTCATAGCCATAATAAGTCCGATCGGCTTACTCCTCTCCAGAAAATGGATGATGAAGGGCTTCAAGACGAAGCATGGGGAATAAGTAATAGAAAAATTTTTTTGATCATCGAGGCGCTTTACGGCGCCTCTTTTATTTTATACAATGAATAAAAGCCGTGATCAGTCGCGGCAATTGAATATAGCTGATAGTTACTCAGTTAATACTTGCTTTATAATTTATTGATTAATAAGTTCCAATTGAGAATAGGTGTTTTCATTTATAAGAGAAATATATAGGGGAAAAGTGATTCACTTAAAACAAAATCTATCATGAAAACCATAGCTGCTTTAATCATTGTAATAGTTTCATTATCCAAACTGATAAATGCTCAAGAAATCAAATTGGGTCCAAATGAAATTGACTCACTATTTACTACACAATATTATACTTATTTAGGTAATAATGAATTTACGACAAATTTTAGGAGTCCATGTTATATTCCCTGGGTCGGAATAAAACTGAATGAAATCTCATATGAAAAGGGATCGAGACAGCTGCATCTAAGAGGAAAAGTAATAAATGAGAATGGCAAAGAGTATGAGATTCCCTTTGCCAGAATAATAGCCGGTGACATTTCCGATACGGAAACAGTGATTTCCGGTATCTATATAGGGGATAAGAAAATTGACTATGGGAATAAGAAAACGGGAAACAGTTACTTCCATCCATATCAGGTACTGGAAGCTTACAAAGATGGTGAATTTGACATAACCATTGAAGTTAAAAGCTCGAAAGCTAATTTAGCTTTTCTCTTTCCTGAGGCAGCAAAAGGAGCTATAAATTCAGTAGATAAGGATAATGATGAACCAGGAACTATAATGGCCTGGGTTAAAATAATAAACATCGGTGAAATATATAATCCTGATTATTTTGAGAAGCGGTCACTTCCGAAATGAGGAATTAAATAAAAAATTAATAATTGATCGCGGTTCTGTAGGTCTCGGGTATTCAACTCTTTGATATTTGAGGTTAATGTTGAAAACTGTATCCTTATTTTTATTATTACTAACCAATTTGTGTCTGGCGCAAGAGATTCCATATATAATAACTCTTGCCTCCTCAAAGGATTCCGTTTTGTCGACGGAAGAGTTCACAGTAACTTACTCTCTTTCAGAAGTCGAAGGCTATATATATATAGGAGTTGCGCCGAGCAGTTTTGAAGTAATCGGGCCTGACCGGTGGGAAGGAGAAATAAAGGCTGGGGAAACAAAAACTGTTTCATTTAGATTAAAGCTTAGTAAAGAAGCTTCAGAGAGTCGCTTTATAAGTAAATCAAATCATGTGGAAATTACCTGGGGCCGGGAACCGTTTGGTAAATACGTATTAAGAGGGTTCGTAACAAAATCTGTTTCGATTAAATTGAAAGATTTTGCTGAACTCAGAAGAAGAAATACGGAAAAAGCAAAACAATCCTCGAAAAAAGACGGGAATACTATTCAACTTCAAATACTGCCTGATATTGCAGATACCATACATACCCGGAAAGTCTATATGATTGGACCGAAAACCTATTAAAATGGCAATTCAAAATGCGAGAAATTTTTGTCTGAATAACGGTCTCAGACATTCCCGGAGAGCCCACTTGTGGAACCTGATGTTTAGCCCGTTTCCATACATGGAGCCCATTCAGGGCTCTTAGATTGAGGGGAGATATTCTCGAGCTATAGACAGTGCACACCTTCGGTGCTTGGGGACCTGGCCGTATACCTGCTTCCCTTAAGTTGTCTTTCCGGTATAAGCTATCCGACTAAAGCCCTCAAATTAAATATTTTAGAATTCTTCAGTGAACCGTTGATTTTCTTTTAATTTAAGGCTATTTTGACTAAAGTTTGATAATTGGGATGACAATATCTCTTTTCCAATGACCTTTCCCTTACGATATTTTATCCGTTCTTATTGTTCTGGTACTTTAACTTCATTCTTTCTTTGCTCTTGTAGGAAGACATTTACACTTCTAACATAAATTGGAGCATATATGAAAATTACCAGGCGTGCCTTTCTGGAAAGAACTTCCAAGGGCTTAGTTGCTGCCGCTTTCGTGCCTTATTTTATGAGATTTGATACCGAAAAGGCCTTAAGAGGTCCTTCCGTTTCTTCAGCTAACCTAAAAGAATTCATGGACCATTTCGGCGTCGATGAAAAGACAATCAGTGATGTTATGGCGGAAGCCCTGTCTAAGGGCGGGGACTATTGCGACCTCTACTTCCAGCACTCGATCGATAATTATATCGGCCTTGAGGATAAGGCAGTTAACCGCGCATATACAGACGTCGGCTTCGGCGTTGGTATACGGGTCCTTAAAGGCGACCAGACCGGATACTCCTTTACAGAGGAGATTACACCTAACGCAATGAAGCTTGCCGCAAGAACTGCCGCCAACATTGCCGACTCTGGCAATATAGTCAAACCGGTAGAGCTGAAATTAAAGGAAGTCCCGAACTTCTATCCAATTGAAACTCCATGGGAGCAGGTCGGTGTGGATAAGAAGGTTCCTTACCTCCAGCAGATTAACGACAAGGTTTTTGCCGAGGATAAGAGAATCATTAAGTCTAACATATGGTTTATTAACGGCACCTCCTACGTTATGATAGCAAATTCACAAGGCAAGATTGTATGCGACTATCAGCCGATGGGGCAGATTGCCGTTAACTGTACGGCTGAACAGAACGGGCAGCGAGAACAGAACTACTTTGACCTATCCGGTAGACGCGGCATTGAGTTCTTTACGCCTGAGAATATTGACCGCCTAGCAAAGGAGTCCGTAAGACGGACCCTTATGCTCTTTGACGCCGTAAAGCCTGAGGCCGGGGAAATGGAAGTGGTGCTTGCTCCGGGCATAAGCGGAATTCTTCTGCACGAAGCTATCGGGCATGGAATGGAAGCCGACTTTAACCGCAAGAAAATTTCAATTTTTAGCGACAAAATTGGCAAACCTGTTGCCGAAAACTTTGTAACTATTGTGGATGACGGCACAAACCCGAACCTCCGTGGATCGCTTAACGTGGATGACGAGGGCAATGAAACCGAAAAAACTTACCTCGTGGAAAACGGCACACTTAAAAGCTACCTGCACGACATTATAAGTGCAAATTACTACAAGGTGAAACCAACCGGAAACGGCAGAAGGGAATCCTTCAGGCACGTTCCACAGCCTAGAATGAGAAACACGTACATGGAGCCGGGACCCCATAAAAAAGATGAAATTATTGCCAGCGTTAAGAAGGGCCTCTACGCTGAAGCATTTACAAACGGCGAGGTATTTATAGGCGCCGGTGACTTTACTTTCTATGTGAAGTCGGGCTACCTGATTGAAAATGGGAAGATTACAAAACCCGTTAAGGATGTTAACATTATAGGTAACGGTCCGCAGGTGCTGAGGGACATTGTAATGGTTGCCGATGACCTTAAGATAGGCGAAGGCGGCGGGACCTGCGGCAAAAACGGGCAGGGTGTGCCTGTTTCAATGGGGCTGCCTACGGTTAAGGTTAAGAAAATCACTGTCGGCGGAATCAGCACTGCTAAATCCTAATTCATCCATATTAAAAAGAAATTATAAGGAATTTTCCCATGAATAATAAAGAAAGGCTCGACCTTGCAGAATGGGCCATGAACTACGCCCTGAAGACGGGTGCCGATGAATCCTCTGCCGTAATTTACAACAGCCGCGATATTGAAATTGAGTACAGGGATAAGAAACTGGAGACAATGAAGGAATCCACAAGGAACTCTCTTTCACTTCAGGTCTACGCCGACAAGCGCTATTCAGGGCACTCGACAAATGACTTAAGAAAAGACTCCCTTGAAAAATTTATTAAGGAAGCTGTTGCTGGAACAAAATACCTTACGCGCGATGAATTCAGGGCACTGCCCGATCCCAAATACTATCCTGAGAATACGGATACGGACCTTGGACTTACCGATCCGGGCTACGATAAAATTGAGGCTTCCGAAAGAAAGAATATTGCCTCAGAGATTGAACGTGTTGCCTCAGCTCAAAGCGACCTGATAATTTCGGCTACTGCGGGCTATAACGATTCTTATTATGAATTTGCCCGCGTGCACAGCAACGGTTTTAAGGGAGAAGGCGCAGGCACATTCTTTACAGCCGGAGCCTCGGTTACAGTAAATGATAAAGACGGCGGCAGGCCCGAGGACTGGTACTACGCCACTTCAAGGTTCCGCAATGAGCTGCCCACGCCTGAAATGCTTGGTAGGAATGCCGCCGAAAGGGCATTAAAGAAAATCGGGCAGAAGAAAATCGAGTCGGGTATTTATGAAATGCTGGTTGAAAACAGGGCCGGATCAAGGCTTCTTTATATGCTTGCAGAACCCTTAAGCGCAAGGGCACTACAGCAGAAAAGCTCTTTCCTGGATGGGATGCTGGATAAGCCTATAGCTTCGGATAAACTGACCGTTATAGACGACCCGTTTGTACGCGGCGGATTCGGCTCCAGGATTTTTGACGGCGAGGGGATTGCAGCTAAGAAGAAGATGATAATTGAAAAAGGAGTTTTAAGAAACTACTATGTCGATAATTATTATGGAAAGAAAATAGGAATGGAGCCTAATTCAGGATCAACATCTAACATTCTCTTTGAATATGGGACAAAATCGCTGGAAGACATGATTAAAGATCAGAAAAGAGCAATCCTTGTTAACGGGTTTATAGGAGGCAACTCCAACTCCACAACAGGCGATTTCTCATTCGGAATTGTGGGATTTTTAATCGAGAACGGAAAGATAGTAAAACCTGTAAACGAAATGAATGTAAGCGGTAACGCAAAGGACTTCTGGAAAAGTTTAGCTGAAATGGGGAATGACCCTTATCCCTACAGCTCAATGAAAATTCCAACTATGGCCTTTACAGGTGTAAACTTCAGCGGCCTTTAATCATTTGAAAAACAAAAGGGGCAAAGCCTTAAACTCTGCCCCTTTTTATATGTCAATTCTGAACGGGCTGATGGCTTAGATGAAAGTATCCGAGTTATTCAAATCCTCATCTTCTTCCTTGTTCATTGAAAACATACTGCTCAGCATATCCTTAAACTGCAGACCCTTTTCCAGGCGGAACTTGCTTAAAAGTGAGTATTCAGAAAGCCCGTGCAGTATAAATTCCATTAAAAGAAGCTTATTAGATTCATCCTCATTCGGGTGATATTTATTTACGAGCTCCTTAAGTCCGGGAATTGCTGTAAGTGTCTTCTTATACTCAGCATTTGAGAAGCTGTTCATAAGATCGATCTGGTTACCCTTGCCGAACCAGTTAATGATAGGAAGATAGGGGTTGGAATCCTGGTTCCTCTTCAGCTTATCCGGGTTAGGGAAGTATAAAGAGAACTGACTTCTAATTGCCTTACCCACCAGAATCTGTGCAACCTTGGCCGGGCCTTCCTGCTCACCCTCATAAACGAGCTCAATTTTACCTGTTATGGACGGTATTACCCCTGCAAAGTCGCTAATTCTGATGTGTGTTTCTTTTTCCTTATTTATAAGGAGCCTGCGTTCAGCGGCGCTTACAAGGTTCTCATAAGCCGAGATTGTAAGGCGGGCCGAGACGCCGCTTTTAGCGTCGATGTATTCGCTTTCCCTTGCCTCAAAGGCAATTTGTTCAACAAGAAGCTTAACAAGTTCGGATGAACAAACCCTTTGCGCCTGCTCCACTGTCAGCTTTGCCTCCTGGCTTGTAATTTCTTTTGAAATATGAATTGACTTCGGGTAATGGGTTAAGATCTGGCTGTCAATTCTGTCTTTTAATGGTGTAACGATAGCTCCGCGGTTTGTATAGTCCTCCGGGTTTGCCGTAAAGACGAACTGTATGTCCAGAGGAAGCCTGATCTTAAAGCCTCTTATCTGTATATCCTTTTCCTGAAGGATATTAAAAAGTGCGACCTGTATTCTTGCCTGCAGGTCGGGGAGCTCATTTATGACGAAAATTCCCCTGTGCGAGCGCGGTATAAGTCCAAAGTGAATTACCCTTTCGTCGGAATAGGGGAGTTTCATGTTGGCGGCCTTAATCGGGTCCACGTCGCCAATTAAGTCAGCAATTGAAACGTCCGGTGTAGCCAGCTTTTCCGTATATCTTTCAGAGCGGTGCATCCAGGAGATCGGTGTATCGTCGCCGTGCTCCTTGATCAGGTCCAGAGAATACCTTGAAATCGGGTCAAAGGGGTCGTCGTTAAGTTCAGATCCCTCCACAACAGGGATATATTCATCAAGCAGGTTAATCATGAGGCGGGCAAGGCGTGTTTTTGCCTGTCCGCGAAGTCCCAATAGAAGAATATTGTGCCTGGAAAGAATAGAGGTATCGATGTCCGGAATAACGCTTTGTTCATAGCCGACAATCCCGTGGAAACTGTTCTCGTTGTTCTGCAGCTGTTTAATCAGGTTTTCGCGCATTTCATCCTTGATGGAGCGCGGTTTATAACCGGTGTTTTTTAATTGTCCTAAAGTTCTGATTTCGGAATGATTTTTAATCAACATAGTTTTCGGGCCCTCCATTAGTTTACTCTCAGGCCGCATTACTTAAGAGTTTTGCGGCGGTTTCGGATATAATCTTCAAATATGTATTCACCTAGTCCGGTCGGGCTGCTGTAGAAAGCCTTCCCATTATTAATTTTAGTAAATTCCCTGACAAAATTCTGCAGATAAGGGTCTTTTGCTATCATAAAAGTTGTAATTGTTATTCCCATCCTCCGGCACTTGGCCGCCTGGTCCAGAGTCTTGTTGAGGATTTTCCTGTCCATTCCGAAGCTGTTCTTGTAATACTTGAGGCCTTCCTTAAGACAGGTAGGCTTTCCGTCTGTAACCATAAATATCTGCTTGTTTCCCGTTCTGCGGCGCCTTAAAATATCCATTGCAAGTTCAAGCCCGGCATAGGTGTTGGTGTGATAAGGCCCAACCTGAAGGTAGGGGAGGTCCTTAATTTCAATCGGCCAGGCGTCGTTGCCGAAAACAATAACGTCAAGCGTATCCTTCGGGAATTTTGTTGTTATCAGTTCAGCAAAGGCCATTGCAACTTTCTTAGCCGGTGTTATTCTGTCTTCCCCGTAGAGGATCATTGAATGGGAAATATCTATCATAAGAACAGTAGAAGTAATTGTCTTATATTCTCTTTCCTCAACTTCCAGGTCGTCTTCTGTGAGCGTAAAATCCTTAATTCCATGGTTGATCTGTGCATTTTTAATTGAATCGGTCATATCTATCTGGTCCAGGGCATCACCAAACTCATAGTCGCGCCTGTCTGAAGTTTTCTCATCCCCGCGGCCTGACAAAGGGGTGCGGTGGTTTCCGGCTACAGAACGCTTGAGTTTGCCGAACACCTCCTCGAGCGACCGGCGGCGTATCGACTGTTCACTTTTGGCCGTTATGTTATATACTCCCGGATTTGATTCGTCTTCAGAAAGATAATCCTTGTCCTTCAGATCCTGTATAAAATCACCAATTCCGTATTCATCTGAAGTCAGGTTATACTTTGAATCTAGCTGGCTTAAGAGGTTAAGGGCTTCAGAAACGTTTCCCGAGGTCAGCGTCAGAAGCTGCAGGAATACGTTAAGCAGTGATTCAAAAGAGCTCCCCTGATTATCATCGGGAGTGAAATCTGTGAATCTGTATCCTATCATTTCGCCACTTTATTTTATTTTATAAATAAATTGCCTATATAGTATTAACCTGATAAAAAAGACAAAAGTTCTGATTTGAAAAAGGGGATTTTAAATCCTCTCTTTACATTAAGGGCGGAATTGCCGGAAAACAGGGCAAAAGGAAGGTTATTTTAGGGCTTCACAATAACAAAATAAAAAGATGATTTGATTGATTATCACTTTAATAAAAAGTATATTTTACGGTTATTTTTAATAAAAATATTCGGAAAAATGCGACCTACTATTGCCAAAATAAACCGTTCAAACCTTAAATTCAATTTTCTTAACATTAAAAAGAAAGTAAAAAAAACGAAAATTTGTGCCGTGGTTAAAGCCGATGCATATGGCCATGGAATGACGGAATGTGTAAAAACACTGCTTTCCTTAGAAAGCAAAAAACCTGACTACTTTGCCGTAGCCTTGCTTGAGGAAGCAATTGAATTCAGAAAAGCGGGCTTTAAGGAGCCTGTGCTGGTCTTTGCCCCGGTTCTGAAATCCGAGGTTAATGATTACCTCAAGTACAAAGTACTTTTCACTGTATTTACAGAAGAACACTTAAGCTATTTAAGAGAAACCGGTAAGAAGAATATCAGGATCCACATCAAAATAGATACCGGTATGGGGCGCCTCGGGGTAAGCTATAGTGAGGCGGCTGCATTCATTAAAAAGGTAAGCCTGGATAAGCAGTTCATCATTGACGGCATCTACACACACTTTGCCACCTCAGACGAATACGACAAATCCTATGCGCTCCTGCAGCTGGAAAGATTCAAAGCCATTGTTGATGAATTAAAGAAAAGTAACGTTAACTACGGGCTGGCCCATTGCGCCAACAGCGGGGCTATACTGGATATGCCTGATGCATATTTCGACATGGTAAGACCGGGCATTGCCCTTTACGGATATTATCCTTCGGATGAGACTTCTGAATCTATTAAGCTTAAGCCTGTAATGTCGCTTGTTACAAGCGTTACAAACATTAAGGAAGTAGAGCCAGGGCAGTCGATCAGCTACGGAAGGAAATTTATAGCCAAAGCAAAAACCAGAATTGCCACGGCTTCAGTTGGATATGCCGACGGCTACGTGCGCGGGCTTTCAAACAGGGCTGAAGTAATAATTAAGGGGAAAAAGTACCCGCAGGTAGGGCAGGTTTGTATGGACCGCATAATGTTCGACATCGGGACTAACGGCAGCATTAAGGAAAACGATGAGGTCATTTTGCTCGGAAAATCAAAAGGACTTGAAATTACCGCTTCAGACTGGGCAAAGATGCTGAACACAATTCCTTATGAAATTACCTGTAATATCAGTAAAAGGGTTCCCAGAGTATACACTGACTAAATATGGACTTAATACAGCAATATATTGTCCAGTGTATTATTTGTGCAGCCAATAATTTAAGATTAAATACGGAAAAAATTGAGGTCGTTGCTCTTATAAGGGAGAATATCTGCCAGTCAAAGGACCTTGAAAAAGAAATTCAGAAAATGAAGAAAGTTACAGAGCTATCAACCTTTGCCATAAGACTAGGGGAAATACATAACTTTATAGCCAAAAGCAAAGTTGATTTTCTTAAAATTACCGATAAGTTTAAAGAGCACAGCTACTACATAGTTAAGGACCTGAACAACCTGCTTGACAGGGTTACGCCCCAGGCATTCAGGCAGATCCTCTATGATATGAAAATGGAGGATGAGGCTATCAGCGTCGACCTCTCAAAAAGAAGTTCAGATGCGGCTTTTGATGACGAAGTAACTGTAGAAGAGGGGGTAGCAGTAACCCCGGCCATAGCGGATAAGTCTCCTGAAAAGCCCTCTGAGGCGAGAAAGCTGTCTGCTGACAGCGCTGCCCAGACAGTCAGGAAGACTGAGGCTGAAGAAAACATACTCTTTGAAGATTATGAAGCCTGCATTTTAAGCCCTATAAAGGAGCTTGATACGTTCTTAAAGAAAATGTCCGATGAGCCTCCTGGCAAAGAAGAGATAGAAAAATACCGTGAAATCATGCAGAAAAATGCGGATCTATCTGATAAAATAGGTTTTGAAATTATAGCCAATATGCATCATGTTTTTGTCAGGGCACTTGAGCTCCTAAAGTCAGATGCAATACCGCCTGTAAGGGAGGTAGCCGAGGGGATGAGGGCCGCTCTTATTGTTATTGTGGCAGTCATAAGGGGTAAGGACGTGGATATAAAAAAATTCTTAAATAAAGCTGAAGATTTTGGAAGAAAAATTCAGAATATAAACTAAAGGAAATCGAATGGAACTATATGCAGTGATCATGGCTGGCGGGGTTGGTGCCCGGTTCTGGCCCAGAAGCAAGGAAAAGAAACCTAAGCAGCTTCTGAAGATCTTTGGTCAGAATTCAATGATCCAGGATACTGTAAAACGCCTGGAAGGATTGGTTGATAAGAAGAATATATTTGTCATTACAAATAAAGTCCAGAAAGCAGAAATTAAAAGTCAGCTCTCAGATTTACCCGCAGAAAACATTATTGATGAACCTTTCGGTAAGAATACAGCAGCTGCTATCGGCCTGGCTTCAATCATAGTCGGAAAGAAAAATAAGGAAGCTGTAATACTGACACTCCCGGCCGACCATATTATAAGAGATAAAGATGAATTCCAGAGGACTTTAAGCTCTGCTGCAAAGTTCGCATATGAAAAGAAGGGGCTGGTTACAATAGGCATTAATCCTACAAGGCCCGAAACAGGATACGGTTACATTCAGATTGAGGAAAAGCCGGTTGAGGACAACATATTCAAGGTGCTTACATTTGCTGAAAAGCCCAATTATGCAACCGCGGTTAGGTTTATTGAAAGCGGCGATTTCCTTTGGAACAGCGGCATGTTCATCTGGAGAATTGATACCATTTTAAGCGAAATTGAAACCTATATGCCCGAGCTCTTTGATGGCCTGAAGGAAATTGAAGGAAGCCTGGATACTCCTGCCTTTGAGAAGACTTTAGGCCACGTCTACGGACAGCTAAAGAGCATCTCAATCGATTACGGCGTGATGGAAAAGTCTTCAAACGTTTATCTTACGCGCGGCATGTTCATCTGGAGCGACGTTGGAAGCTGGGAAGAGGTTTACCAGCTGACTGAAAAAGACGAGGACGGAAACGCACTGGTTGGAAAAACCTACTGCCAGAATACTAGTGACTCCTATGTATATTCGCCCAAGAAGTTTACTGCTGTAGTAGGCGTAGAGAACCTTATTGTCATAAATACAGACGACGCACTCCTGATCTGCAGGCGTGACAAGGCACAGGAAGTAAAGAACGTAGTTGATTATCTGAAGATGAAGAAGCTGACAGAGCACTTATAATTGACCTCTAAGTAAAAATCTTTAGCAAAATCCTAAAAGTATGAAAAAACTCATCCTGGAAAGTGACATTATAAAGCTATTCAGGCAGGGCATTAAAGTTCTGCCTGTTGCTCCAAATGACATTGTTACCCCTCTGGCTTTAGATAAAATAAAGTCCCTTGGTATTACAATTGTGCGCCGTGAGGAGTCTGAGGCAATTGAAGCCGATTCAACGTCAGGCGCTCCAAAGGTAAAGCTTAACAAAGCGGCAATTGGAAGTGACCATACGGGATTCCGGATAAAAGGGGTGCTTTCAAAGGTTTTAACCGACAAGTCCTACGGTGTAATAGACGTAGGGACACATGATGAGGCTTCATGCGACTATCCCGATTTTGCCCTTGGAGTTGCGCTTCAGGTAATTGAGAAAAAAGTTGATTTCGGGATTATTGTGGACGCTACGGGAATTCCCTCGGCAATAACCGCAAATAAAATCCCGGGTATCAGGGCCGCAACCTGCTACAACGAGTTCTCGGCCAGAAGTGCCAGAGAACATAATGATGCAAACGTATTGGTTGTTGGAGCAAAGGCGCTTGGTGAAGAGACCATAAAATCGATTCTGGAAGTTTTCATGACAACCTCTTTTTCTGGCGGCAGGCACCAGAAAAGGCTGGATAAAATTACGGCCGTAGAAGAAAAATTCATGAAACCGGAACTAAAAGCATAGAATTTAGATTTATAAAGAAGACGAGAGTAATATTTGATTATTGCAAATGCAGAAGTTTTACAGCTGATTGAACTGGGAAATGCAGTATTCCTCCTAAAGGTGCATTGCCCGGAAATTGCACGCGAAGCACAGCCCGGCCAGTTCTGTAACGTTAAAGTTTCAGATTCCAATTTCCCCCTTCTTAGAAGGCCTTTCAGCATATGTGACGTTGATGGCGACAGCCTTTCTTTCATGTTCAACGTGCCGGGAGAAGGTACAAAAACGCTTTCGCATAAAAAGGTAGGAGAAGTCCTGGATATACTGGGGCCGCTCGGAAACGGCTTTAAGATCAGTGACGATTATGAATGTGCCGTTTTTGTTGCCGGAGGGCTTGGTTCTGCGCCGTTTCCTTTCCTTACCAAAGCAATGCCCGAAGAAAAAAAGATTTACAGCTTTGTAGGCGGGCGTTCATCGGGTGACGTAATAACATACGGAATGAAGAACGCTATAATTTCCACCGACGACGGCTCAAAGGGCTTTAAGGGAAACGTTGTTGAGCTCCTGGAAGCAAATAAGGCAATTTTAGACGGGGCAAAAATAAAGGTTTTTGCATGCGGGCCAACCCCGATGCTAAGGGCAGTCAAAGATTTCTGCATGAAATACGGCTACAACTGTGAAGTTTCAACCGAATGTGCAATGGCCTGCGGATTCGGCATCTGCCAGGGCTGTCCTATTCAGGCCCTCGATAAAGACGGATACTATCTTGTCTGCAAGGACGGTCCGGTCTTTGACATAAGAAAGGTTGTAATATGATTGAGAAGAGCCTTTTAAGCACTGAGGACATAGACCTCTCGGTTCAGATCGGAAGCATGAGGCTGAAAAATCCAGTCATGCTGGCATCCGGGACCGTGGGATACGGAAACGAGATCTCGAACCTTACCGATTTAAATAAAATCGGGGCCGTTATTACAAAATCCGTAAGCCTGAAGCCGAGGAAAGGCAACCCTCCGCAAAGAATAGTTGAGACCTCGTCAGGAATGCTGAACGCAATAGGCCTGGCAAACGTGGGCGTTGAGGAGTTTATAAAAACAAAAGTCCCGTTCTTGAAGCAGTTTGATACAAATATCGTCTGCAACATTGCCGCAAGCTCAATTGAGGAGTATGTGGAGTGCACGCGGATTCTTTCAGCCGAAGATGTAATTAAGGCCTTTGAAATTAATATTTCATGCCCCAACGTCAGGGAAGGGGGGCTCATATTCGGTCACGACCTGAGGGCCGTGGGCGAGATTACACGGAAGGTTAAGGCCGCAACAGATAAGCCGGTAATAATAAAGCTCTCTCCAAACGTGCCCGACATTGCAAGTTATGCAAGGGTGGTAAGTGAGGAAGGCGGTGACGCCGTTTCAGCCATAAATACGCTCGTTGGTACATCGTTTAATATATATACACGCAAGCCTAAACTCTTTAACGTTACAGGCGGCCTGTCCGGCCCGGCAATTAAACCGGTTGCTTTGGCCAAGGTGCTGGAAATTAAAAGGCAGGTTAAGATTCCGATTATCGGAATAGGCGGGATAATGACGTGGCAGGATGCCGCAGAATTTATGATCGTCGGAGCCACGGCATTTGAGATTGGAACGGTCAACTTTGTTAACCCTAATGCGGGTGTGGAAATAGCAGCGGGGCTGGTGGAATATTGCAGAAAAATGGGCATTAAAAAGATATCGGATTTGACAGGTTCATACATTATATGAAATTATGCCCCGGTAACGTGCCAAGTATAGAATCAGGTTATTAAATGTCAGACAGTGAGATTAAACAAGCTTTGGACAAGCTTTATTCCCTGCAGAAATTCGGGATCAAGCTCGGCCTGGATAATATAACAGCTTTGCTGGAATATCTGGGTAATCCGCATAAAAACTTTAAGTCCTTTCACATAGCAGGCACAAACGGCAAGGGAAGCACAACATCCTTTATTTCCAGCATTTTAATTGAAGAGGGATATAAAACAGGACTCTATACTTCGCCTCATTTTATCAGGTTCAATGAAAGGGTCAGAATACAGGGAAAAGAAATTCCTGATGAATATATTGTGGAATTTATTAACGGCATTAATCGTTTCATAGATATACACAAACCTACGTTCTTTGAGGTTACAACAGCCCTGGCATTTAAGTACTTTTCCGACATGAATGTGGAATATGCCGCAGTTGAAACGGGCCTTGGTGGAAGGCTTGACGCAACGAATACCTTAAATCCTCTTGCTTCCATAATAACTTCAATAAGCCTTGAGCATACTGAAATTCTTGGCGGCACGCTTGAAAAAATCGCCTTTGAAAAAGGGGGAATAATTAAAAACGGGTGCAGGGTATTTACAGGCATTCTGCCCGAAGAAGCTGAAAAGACTATAAGAAATATCTGCAGCGAAAAGAAAGCGGAGCTCTTCCGTCTTAGTGACTATTTGGAAAAGGAAAGCACGGGGCTTAAGACTGAGAGCCTGCGGCTTGAAAAAATTGAGCCGGCTTTATTCGGGCCTTATCAGAAGAATAATGCCGCACTTGCAGTATTAACGCTTAATAAGACGCTTGGCCTTAATAATCCGCGTCATATAGACTCAGGGCTCAAAAACGTTGTAAAAAATTCCGGAATACAGGGTAGGTATGAAGTTTATCTGGAGCAGCCCCGTATAATATTTGATTCAGCTCACAATCCGGAGGGTATAGAAAGTTTCCTAAGCGCATTTATTCCTCAGAAAGATGAGTTCAGAAAGAAGACGCTTCTTTTTGGCGTAATGAGGGATAAGGCGGTTAAAGAAATGCTCACGGCCCTGGCGCCTTACTTTGATGAGATCCACCTTAACACGATTGATTACGACAGGGCAGCAGGGCTTGACGAACTGGAAAGAATCGGGCTTGAGCTGGGTATAAATTGTTTCCAGGAGAAAAACGGCGCTGACTTTGTGGAGAGTTTTTCGAAAAAGGAAAAAGGCGAATGCCTCGTCGTGCTGGGGAGCATGTACGTGCTGGGGAAGATCAAGGAAGAGCTGTTGAAGAAAAAAAAGCCTTGACATTTTTTACCAATAAGTATAATTTTACTATAGTTCCTCTTGTTCCTTTCACAGCTTTCAAAACAGAGTGATCAGTAAATAACCCCGATTAACTAATCCGGTTATAATTTTAACATAATGCACAATAATAGTATTTTAATAATTCTTAATGTAGGATTGAAATATGCCAATGGATATTTCTGAACTTCAATCTAAGAAGATTGTTGATTTAAATAAGATAGCTAAAGAACTTGGAATTACAGGTTACAGCGATCTTAGAAAACAGGAACTTATTTTCAAAATCTTAGAAGCACAGACGACAAAAGACGGATTGACCTTCTCCAAAGGCGTTCTTGAAGTGCTTGCTGATGGCTACGGTTTTCTAAGAAGCTCCGACTATAACTACCTTCCGTCTCCCGACGATATATATGTTTCTCCATCTCAGATAAAAAGATTTAGCTTAAGAACAGGGGATCACGTTTCAGGCCAGGTAAGGCCTCCAAAGGAAGGAGAGCGCTTCTTCGCCCTTTTAAGGGTGGAAGCTGTAAACGGGCAGGACCCCGATACAATCAGGGAAAGAACACTTTTCGACAACCTGACTCCTCTTTATCCGACCAAAAGACTTATACTTGAATCTGCTCCAGGCGAATACTCAATGAGAATAATGGACATACTTTCGCCGATAGGAAAGGGACAGAGAGGACTCATTGTTTCACCACCTAAAAGCGGTAAAACAATCCTCCTTCAGAAGCTTGCCAACTCAATTACACGTAACCACCCCGAAGTCAGACTTATCATGCTTTTAATAGATGAACGCCCGGAAGAGGTTACAGACATGCAGAGATCCGTTCAGGCTGAAGTCATCAGCTCTACGTTTGATGAGCCTGCAGAGCGCCACGTTCAGGTAGCCAATATGGTTATCGAGAAAGCCAAGAGAATGGTTGAAGCAAATATGGACGTTGTCATTCTTCTGGACAGTATTACAAGGCTTGCAAGAGCACACAATACTGTTGCTCCTCACAGCGGCAGAATCCTTTCCGGCGGTGTGGATGCAAATGCTCTCCATAAGCCGAAACGTTTCTTCGGTTCTGCAAGAAATACAGAAGACGGCGGAAGCCTTACAATTATTGCCACGGCACTCATTGAAACAGGCAGCAGGATGGACGAAGTTATCTTTGAAGAATTCAAGGGTACAGGCAACATGGAACTTGTCTTAAGCCGCGACTTAAGTGACAGAAGAATCTTCCCGGCAATTGACATCAACAAGTCGGGTACAAGAAAAGAAGAACTCCTCTTAAGAGAGGAAGAGCTGAATAAGATCTGGATCTTAAGAAAAATCTTCAGCGATTTTGACCCGATTGAGGCAATGGAATTCCTCCTCGACAAAATGAAGGGAACAAAAAATAATAAAGAATTTATAAACAATATGAATAGTTAATCTATTGATTAAAGTTCTTTACTAAAGCCGGATTAACAAGGGCTGAATTATTGCCTTTTTGATCCGGCTTTTTGTTATCTTAAGAAAAACGTCACATTTATATTGCCTTCTGAAAAAAGGATAAATATGAAAAAAATCTTATTACTCTGCCTCATCTTACTTGGCGCAGTTACTTCAGCGCAGCCTTCAAGGCCGGGCTTAAACCAGATGCGCGGGATATTCTTCGATACAATTGTAATCCCTTCGGGAAATAATTCCGACTGCTATATTACTTATCAGACCACCTGCAACAGGCTCGTATTTGTAAAAGCCAAGGATGTTTTTACAACACACTTCAGCCTGAATATTGAAGCCGTGGACAGCCTTACGGGAAAAGTCTACCGGGAAATTACGGAGAATGAATACTCGGTTAATGATTTTGAAGAAACAAATTCAGAGAGCAAATATGTGCAGGGTGTTCTCAAGCTCTCGCTTCCTGCGGGAAGCTATAAGGTTGTGCCGGTAATTTATGACTTTAACACAAACAGCGAGCATGTTCTCTCCCAGTTTGATCTTAAAGTTATGCCTCAGGATGAAAAATGGGCGCTTTCGCCGATAGTCTTAAAGGAAGCCCTTGCAGCGTCCAAAAGTCCGCAGAAGCACGTGCTGGCGGGCTTTGACGGCAACGTGCCGTTTTCACATGAAGATTACGACATGGTTATTCCTGTAACCGATACGAACATTTCTTCAGTTTATGTGGAGCTGAAAAATAACGATTCGCTAATATTTAAGGATTCCCTTAAGAGCTCATTTGTTGCCGGGTTGTCATTCAGCCGCGACAGGGAGAATATTACTGCTGAATATAATTCACACGGCACACTTACGCGCAACTTTGTTCTGCATAAGTTCAATGAAAAGCTTCAGGAAGGGACGCTTACAATAAGCCTTTTAAGCGGAAATAAAGAAAAAACTCTTTTCAGGCGCTCTGTTACCTGGTACAACAAACCCCGCTCACTTAATAATCTTGAATATGCAGTGAAAGTCCTTAAGAATATTGACGCGGACGAAAAGCAAAAGAAAAATATAGCCCAAAGCAAAATGGACTATACACAGCTCGTAAATTACTGGAAGAGGTTTGATCCAACGCCTGAGACGGCATATAACGAGCTGATGGCTGAGTTTTACAAAAGGGTTGATTACGCTGCAGCGAGCTTTTCACTAATCAGTAACCCTGATGGCGCGGAAACGGACAGGGGAAAGATTTACATTAAATTCGGAAAGCCTAAGTCGGTTGAAAGAATATACACCGGTTCAAAAGATGTGCGTGAAGTCTGGGTCTATGACGAGCCTGAGAGGCAGTTTGTTTTTGTTGACAAGTCGGGCCTTGGAAACTTCATCTTAAGCGGGAAGCTATGAATAACTTTGTCTTTACCTGCGGCGACATTAACGGCATAGGACCTGAGATTGTCCAGAAGACAATAAACAGGATTTCCGGCCAGGGAAACCTCAAAATTTACTACCTGTGCCCGGCAGAGGTCTTTGAAAGGATATCGGAGAAGATCCCGCCCGATTTTGCCTACGAGATACAAAATAAGATTCCTGAGGCACCTGTCCGAAAGAAAGGCCCGGTGGAAATAATTAACATCAAAGAAGACGGATTTATTCAGGAGCCCGGCAAGCCTACTGCCATCTCGGGCATTGTAAGCTTCAGGGCAATAAAGGGGTCATTTGAAATTGCTTCGCGCGGGCTTGCCGATGCCATAATAACGGCGCCAATTTCAAAAGAAGCGCTCGGCATGGCTAAAATAGACTTCCCGGGGCACACGGAAATGTATGCCGAATGGAGCAGGGTAAAAGACTTTGTTATGATGTTCTGGTCAAAAAAAATGAAGTGCGCCCTTGTGACAATCCATGAACCTGTAAAAAGGGTTCCTAAGCTTATTACCACAGAAAGCATACAGAGGACGCTTAAGGTGGTAATTTCTTCGCTGAGGCGTGATTTTAATATAATAAGTCCCAGAGTTGCAGTCCTCGGGCTTAACCCCCATGCCGGTGAAAATGGCAGAATTGGCCTGGAGGAACTGGAAGTAATTACGCCTGCCATAAAAACTTCAGGCTTCAGTGATATGGCCTCAGGGCCTTTTGTGCCCGACGCCTTCTTTGCGAACAGGCTTTATTTGAAGTACGACGTTGTAATAGGAATGTATCACGACCAGGTCCTAATTCCTTTTAAGTTTTTGAACTTCTCCTCTGGAGTCAACTTTACGGCAGGGCTTCCCGTTGTAAGGACAAGTCCTGACCACGGGACGGCATTTGACATTGCTGGCAGGTATGTTGCCGACGAGAGCAGCATGCTGCAGGCATTTCTTCTTGCCCGCAGGATTGTAAGAAACCGCAAGAGGCAAAATGTCTGAAGAAGTCAAGCCTTATAAACTGATTGCGGAAATATATTCCCACCTCATGCGCTTTATTAGCTACGATGAATGGGCTGAATACTATTACATGCTTACAAAGGATTATATTCCGCCTGAAAGCAGCGTGCTTGAGCTGGCAGGGGGCAACTGCAAGCTTTCTTCAAGACTAAAGAAGTATTACCAGGACGTAATAGTTTCCGACCTGTCGTATGAAATGCTTCTGCAGTCAGAAGACGCCGAACTCAAAAAAGTATGCTGCAACATGATGGCACTTCCTTTTAAGAAAAAGTTTGACCTCATTGTCTCGGCATTCGACAGCGTTAATTATTTACTGACGAGAAAATCGATAAATCAGTTTTTTAGCGAAGTATATTCTTCTCTTAAGCCCGGCGGCATCTTCTCATTTGACGTGAGCCTGGAGACAAACAGCATTAAGAACATAAGGTACCTAAACCGGAAAGGGGCATATAAAGGGATCCGCTACGTTCAGAAGAGCAGGTACGACAAGGAAAGAAGAATTCATACCAATATATTTGACATCAGGCTTGCTAATGGGACCGTTTTTACGGAAATTCACAAACAGAAAATATTTCCTCTGGAAGTTTATTTTGAGCTTCTGGCCAGGAATAGATTTTTAATCAAAGAATGCTTCAATGCGTTTTCATTTGAAGACGCGGATATGAATGCCGAAAGAGCGCAGTTCATAGCATTAAAAGTAAAGTAGAGTGTATGCTAGTCTTTAATAACGTTTCCTTTAGCTATTCCAAACAGCCTGTATTTGAAAACCTGAACTTCAGGCTGGATGAAGGGGAGTTTACATTTCTTATAGGCAAAAGCGGCGCCGGAAAAAGCACATTCCTTCAGCTGATTTACATGAATGTCCGGCCCGATAAAGGCACCGTGCGCTTTAATGAATATGACTCGTCAATTCTTAAAGATAAAAATCTGCCCGACTTAAGGCGGAAGATCGGGATTGTGTTCCAGGACTTCAGGCTTTTAATGGACAGAAACGTTTACGATAACCTGGCTTTTGTGCTTGAAGTTACTGGAACGCCGCGTAAACAGATAAAAAGAAAGGTGTTTAAGGCACTGGCTGAAGTGGGCCTGTCGCACAAGCAGATGAGCATGCCTTATGAGCTCTCGGGCGGAGAGCAGCAGAGAGTTTCCATTGCGCGCGCAATTATCAATGATCCTATGCTTATTCTGGCAGATGAGCCGACAGGAAACCTTGATCCTGAAACATCGCTTGAGATAATGGAGCTTTTTAAGAAGCTGAATGCCCGGGGCAATTCTGTGATTTTTGCCACGCATAATTACGACCTGGTAAGAAAATTCAGCGCTGGGATAATTAAGCTTGAAGGGGGCAGGGCGCTTAAGGTTACACTGAAGCAGAAAAGCAGCACAGTAGATTCATAGATCAGGAAATTTACAGAAGTGTTATGATTTTTTATATGAAAAAGGCCAGATTTATGCAGTCTGGCCTTTTTTTATTTATAAAACATTTTTTCATGCTTTTATTTCTGCAAGAAGCTCTTCGGCAACCTTGTCGACCGGCATGGTCCCGTCAACAAATTTGAGCCTGCCCTGTGAGGAATAGTAGTCCAGAACCGGTTCTGTTGTTGAATGAAAAACTTTCAGCCTCTGCCTTATAACGCTTTCTTCATCATCTTTTCTCTTAAACAGGCTGTCGACGCCGTTACATTTGGGGCAAATCTTCAGGTCCTTAATGTCGCTAATATTAAAGATATTGCCGCAGATTTTGCAGGTCAGTCTGTTTGTGAGCCTCTGAACAATAACTTCGTCATTGACGTCTATAGCCAGGAAGTATTCACTGTCTTCAGGTAGGGTTTTTAAGATTTCGTCCAGGAGTTTTGCCTGGTCGAGTGTTCTTGGGTATCCGTCCAGTATAAATCCCTTAGCGCATGTTTTATCTGAAAGGGCATCCTTAACGATGCCTGCCATGATATCGTCCGGCACGAGGTTGCCGCTTTCAACAATTTTTTTTGCTTCAAGCCCCAGGGCCGTTTCATTTTTTATAGCATTTCTTAGAATGTCACCGGTTGAAATATGAGGAATCCCGAGTTTTTCCGCCAGGATATGAGCCTGAGTCCCTTTGCCCACACCGGGAGCCCCGAAAATTACTATTCTCATTGTTTTATGTCCTGAAAAATTATTTTCTGTTAATGTAATCTAATACAAAGAGAATATATAATTCAATAAAATAGTAGCTAATTGCCCGAAGATCTTGTTTTTTGAAAGAATTCTTTCATCAACATCCGGCTTTCCTCGGCATATATACCTGAGTAGACTTTAATCTTGTGGTTGAGGCGTCCGTCTTCTGCTATATTGTATAAAGAGCCGCAGGCACCGAATTTGGGTTCATAAGTGGAAAAGTAGAGTGAGTCTATGCGTGCAGCTATCATGGCTCCCGTGCACATTACGCAGGGTTCGACGTTTACATAAATGTCGCATTCATTAAGCCTCCAGTTCTGGAGGTGGTTTGCAGCTGAGGTAATGGCAAGAATTTCAGCGTGTGCCGTAGGGTCTTTTAGCCTTTCGGTCTGGTTGTAGCCCCGGCCGATTATCCTGTTTTTATGGACTACGACGGCGCCAATGGGGACTTCATTTTCCTCCAGCGCCTTTTCAGCCTCGCTTAAGGCGGCATACATGAACCTGTAAACCTCTTCAGAAAACAGCATTATTTCTCCGGCTTTAAAAAAACAAATCCTGCATTTCTTTTGAAAACGCAGGATCATTTGTACACCCGTAGGGATTCGAACCCCAAACCTTCTGATCCGTAGTCAGATGCTCTATCCAGTTGAGCTACGGGTGCATCAAAAATTGTTTTCAAATATAACATTTTAACGTTACAGATACAATAGCTGCAGGCAGTCAAATAAAGCTAAAACAGTGCAAAATTTGCAGAAAAATAGAAAAAAAGAGTTAAGAGCAGAAAGCTGTGCTTTTTTTAATTTTCTGCTCTTAACCTTAATTGCGGGAAAAGTTTATTCTATGTCCCAGTAAGGACGGTAGCCATAATAGCTGTATATATCGGAAACAAACTGCTGATCCGGGTTATCCGGCCAGTTATCCTTGTCGAAACCGGGGGCATTTTCAAGTTTTTCCTTCGGAACATCCAGATAGAACGCATGTTCTTCAGTCGAGAGTCTTAAAGATTCCCACGGAATTGCAAAATATTTGTCGCCAATGCCAAGAAATCCTCCGAATGACAAAACCACATATGCAATCCTGCCTGAATTAACATCGATCATGATTTCTTCTATTTTTCCCAGGTCCTCACCCATAGTATTCTTAACATCATCGCCAGTAATTGTACTTGCGGATAATAAATGATAGTTTTTCATCCTACCTCCTTGTGCTTTTTATAACAGAGCCTGATTTCCTCTTAAATAAGGAATGTTTTTTAGTTGCCAATAGCTAACCTAGACCACGCGACGTCCGCTGAAAAGCCTGACCAATGCAATAATTACAGCTACTACAAGCAGCAAATGAATTAATCCACCGGCTGTTACTTTGAGGATAAGTCCCAGCAGCCAAAGCACAAACAAAATTCCGATAATGGCCCAAATCATGTTGTACTCCTGTTGTTAATTATACATAATTACTAAATGCATCATAACCAACTAGTAACGATTCACCAATCGCCTCTTATGGAGTATGCTGTAGAACATAAAAGGACTATCTCAAAACTAGTCTTAAGTCATACGTCTCTTATATATAATAGCTTTTTTATGTAATTTGTCAATGTTAAACAAAATAACTTGGAACTTAGAAAAAAGGCGCCCCGGGACTATCTTAAAACAGATAAATTACGTTATATTTATACCTAAAATTTGAGGAATCTTAGTATGTCAATGAGCATCCGGCTTGAAGAGCTGAAAAATGTTGAGCTGAGGCTGGGCAGGATTATAGAAAAGCTGATGTCTATAGACAGGCGGTTTTCGTTCTGCAGGCTCTCGGCATTTTTAACCGGAATTGCAGGCGGCCTCGTGCTTTATGTCCTCAGGTACGGATATGCCTCAGCAGCCGTATTAATACTTTCTTTTGGGGCGCTTTTTTTCTTATCCCACAGGCACAGCAAGATCCTCTCAAAGCTTAAGTTTTACAGGATAGCACTCTACGTCAAGCAGTCGAATATTGCAAGGCTCAGTCTCGACTGGAAAAACATCAAAAGTTACTCCGGGGCGGACTATAAGGCAGACTTTAGGGAAACCGACCTGAACCTTGTTGGTGAGGAGTCGCTTCATTTACTGATGGATACCGCCACTTCCAAAGAGGGAAGCGGAATATTAAGGCAGTGGCTGAAAGAGCCTGAACTTTCGATCCCTTTAATTTATAAAAGGCAGGATCTCGTTAAAGAGCTCATTCCGATGGTGAAATTCAGGGAAAACCTGATTGTTTCTGCCTTATTCTCGGGCAAGCCTTCAGACGGAAGCGCAATACTCTCCTGGCTGGAAAAAGAGAGGGACGGAAAAGAAAGAAAGCTCAGGCGTGCGGCAGTGGTGCTTTCTGTTCTGGCGCCCGTAAATATTATACTCATACTGCTTAATATCTGGAACATAATTCCAACTTACTGGGTTATTTCCACGGCCATTTATCTTTCGGTCTACTACATGAATCAGAAGAACATGGAAGACATTCCTGATGAGACCGATATATTAAAAAAAGAGCTTGGAAGCCTGAGCCGTATATTCAGAAATATTGAAACAAACAGGTTCTCAAAATCTCCTGGTCTTAAAGAGTTGTGCCGGCCTTTTCACAGCCTTGAGGCTGGTCCTTCATCTTTTATGAAAAAGATAAAACGGATTATCTATACCATGCAGCTCAGGGGTAATCCATTAATTTGGTTCTTAATCATACTAGTCACCCCTCTGGACTATCTTTGTGCAATAGAGCTGGGAAAGCTGAAAAAAGAAATTTCGCGCCTTCTGCCGGAGTGGCTTCGGGTCTGGCACAGTCTGGAAGCTTTGTCGTCCTTAGCCAATTTTGCGTACCTGAATCCCGGCTATGCGTTTCCTGAAGTAAATGATGGAAAAAGCGGAAAGAGTTTTATTACTGTCGAAAACCTCGGGCATCCGCTAATTCCTGAAGGGCAGAAGGTGAGGAATGACTTCGTGCTGGATCAGGAAAATAAGATCAACCTTATTACGGGTTCCAATATGTCGGGTAAGAGCACATTCCTCAGGACACTGGGCATAAACTCCGCGCTTGCACTTGCGGGTGCTCCCGTAGATGCCTCAAAAATGGAGCTCAGGCTCTCAAGGCTTTTTACCTGCATCAAGGTAACGGATTCCGTAACAGACGGAATTTCCTACTTTTATGCCGAAGTAAAAAGACTTAAAACATTGCTCCTTATGCTCGATGATGGGGAAGAACTGCCTGTATTCTTTCTGATTGATGAGATCTTTAAGGGGACAAACAACGTGGAAAGGCTCGTCGGTAGCAGGTCCTTCATTAAGGCCTTGGAAGGGAAGAACGGGTTCGGGGCTATAACGACGCATGACCTGGAACTGACAAAAATCGCTGGTGAGATTTCTTCGGCAAGAAATTTTCACTTCAGGGAGAAGGTTTCAGAAAACGTCATGACGTTTGACTACCAGCTTAGAGAAGGTCCGTGCCCTACGACAAATGCGCTCAAAATAATGAGGCTTGAGGGGCTTCCAATAGATGAAAATTTTTAGCTTAAAATAAACTGTTAAACAAATCTGAAAGAAAAAAAAGTGAAAACAAAACTACTGTTAATATTTGTTCTGTTAATTTTTACTACCGGCTTTGCACAGATAAAGCCTTTCCGCTTTGCATGGATGAGCGATCTGCACGTGGGAAGCGGAACGGGAGAAGAGGACTTAAAAAGATCCGTAGACGATATTAACCGCCTTGACGGGATAGACTTTACTATCGTCTCCGGCGACATTTCACAAAGCGGCAAAGGAAGCGATCTCCGCCTTGCAAAATCCATTTTAGATGATCTGAAAAAACCTTATTATATAATTCCGGGAAATCACGATACCAAGTGGTCTGAATCGGGGGCAACTGACTTCATAAAATACTGGGGGCAGGACCGCTTTACATTCCGCTGCGAAGGGATCTTATTTTTAGGACTTCATGAAGGACCCTTAATGAGAATGGCAGACGGGCACTTTGCGCCTGAAGACCTGAGGTGGCTTGACTCAACGCTTGCAAAAGTAAAGAAAGATGAACCCGTTATTATTGTTACACATTACCCGGTTGATTCACAGATCGACAACTGGTTTGAACTGCTAAAAAGGATAAAGCCGTTTAATGTTAAGTGCATTCTGGTTGGCCACGGACACCAGAACAGGAAACTTGACTTTGAGGGAATTAAAGGGATCATGGGGCGCTCGAACCTGAGGGGAGGTAAAAAAACAGGGGGCTATAACCTGGTTGAGGCTGAAGGCGACAGCATGCGTTTTAGTGAACGCACCCCAGGAGAAAAAACACTCCCCATTTGGAACAGAATATCTCTAAAGACAGTAAACTACCTGGCCGACACGGTAAAATATGAACGCCCGGACTATTCAATTAACAGTCTTTATCCTGATACTAAAGTCGTCTGGAGGAAAGAGACCGGATACACAATTGCATCTGCTCCGGCTGTAGTAAAAGACCTTGCCGTAACAGGAAATTCAAACGGAAGTGTATTTGCCTTTTCACTTAAAGACGGCAAAACCCTGTGGACATTTAAGGCCAAAGGCGCCGTTTATTCAACGCCTGAGGTCTCAGGCACCAGGGTGGTTTTCGGATCATGCGACAGCAACGTTTACTGCCTGAACCTTAAGAATGGAAAACTTCTCTGGAAATATAAAACCGGGGCATCTGTTGTTGCCGTACCTGTAGTTTCAAACAATACGGTCTTTATTGGAAGCAGCGATCATAAGTTCAGGGCTATTGATTTATTAACTGGAAAACTAAAGTGGGAGTTTGACGGCCTGAAGGGATTTGTGGAAGCAAAACCCTTAATCTATGAAGGCAGGGTAATCTTCGGCGCCTGGGATTCATATCTCTATGCTCTGGACGTGAAGAGCGGAAAACTTTTATGGAAGTGGAATAACGGAAAAGATGAAATACTTTATTCTCCTTCGGCATGCTATCCTGTAGCCTCGATGGGGAAAGTATTTGTTGTAGCCCCTGACAGGTATATGACTGCTCTTGATGCCGCAACAGGAAAAATGGTATGGAGGACTAATAAATTTTTAGTGCGCGAATCAATCGGGATCTCGGGGGACGGGAAATCAGTTTTTGCAAGATGCATGACTGACACTGTCATTTCCGTCTCGGCCTCCCAGAACAGCTTTACTCCCGTGTGGGTTTCGGATGTCAAGTATGGTTATGACATTGACCCCAATATGCCGGTTGAAAAACAGGGATCTGTTTTCTTCGGCACAAAAAACGGTTTTGTCTATGCCCTGGATGAAAAGTCGGGTAAGACAAAGTGGGCTTACCGCACAGGCCCGGCACTGGTAAACAACATTGCCGTTAAGGACAGAAAAAATGTTGTCGTTACTACAATGGATGGAAGCGTGATGCTCCTGAGGAGCAATTAAAAATTAAAAATTAAAAAGTAAGAACAAACGGGCAGGAAGAAAGTCCCATTTTATAATCAGAGGATAATTAAGAGAGAAAATATTTATGTCTATACTTCAGGAAAAAAGAAAAATTTTAGTAAGCTGCCCGCAGAGAATTGCTCCCATATTAAAAGAGGAAGTTTTAAGCCTCGGCTATCCTGTAGTCTCTGAGTCAGAGACTTTTGTCGAGACTGAGGGGACTTTTGAAGATACGATGAGGCTTAACCTTTTTATCAGGACCGCCCACAGGGTGCTTTTTTTCCTGGAAGAGTTTCCGGCTCCAACGCCGGATGCCCTTTATAAAGGGTTCAAAAGGATTCAGTGGGAGGACTATATAGACAAAGACGGCTACATAAGTATATCTTCTTATGCCGAGCATCCTTCGGTTAAGGATACAAGGTTTCCAAACCTTAAGGCCAAGGATGCAATTGTTGACCGCTTCAGGGATAAGTTTGGTGTCAGGCCCGATTCGGGTTCGGAAAGAAAAGGCGTAATGATCTATTTCTACTGGGTAGCCAACCGCTGCTCGGTTTTCTTTGACACCTCGGGCGTAACGCTGACTAAAAGAAACTACAGGAAAATTCCCTATAAGGCTCCTATGCAGGAGGCGCTGGCAGCTGCCGTTTTAACTGCCGGCAGGTGGAACGGGGAAGGCAATTTTGTAAACCCAATGTGCGGAAGCGGGACTCTTGCAATTGAAGCAGCCCTCATGGCATTAAACAAGGCTCCCGGACTCTTAAGAAGCGACTACGCTTTTATGCACATAAAAGGCTTTGACAAGGAAGCCTGGAATAAAGTAAGGCAGGAAGCAAGGCTCCAGGGAAAGAAGAAGTTAGAAGGTAAAATTATTGCTACAGATATAAGTAAGGAAGCCATTAAGGCATCCATTCAGAATGCTAAAACAGCCGGTGTCGATCACCTGATTGAATTTAAGGTGTGCGATTTCAGGGAAACCGAAGTCCCTATCGGCGGAGGCAAAGTCTTCCTGAATCCGGAGTACGGCGAAAGGCTTGGAGAGGAAAGGGAACTGGAGGCAATTTATAAGGGGATCGGGGACTTCTTTAAGCAGAAATGCCTTGGCTATACGGGCTACGTTTTTACGGGCAACATGAATCTTGCTAAGAAGATCGGGCTCAGGACAAAAAGAAGAATCCCGTTCTTCAACGGGAAAATTGACTGCAGGCTCCTGGAATTTGAGCTTTATGAAGGATCGAGAAAAGGCCCAAGGCTGAACGGGGAACAAGAGACTTTGGATGAGTAAAATCCATGTGAAAAGGGAGTCCTTCATCTTCTTTTCTAATATTTTTTCATTAAATCAATAATTTCATTAACTTGGGACAACAAAAATACAATTTAAGGGTTTTTCAGATATATGCAGGAATTTAATAATTTTAACCTGGTAGATCATCCGCTGATAAAAAGGGATCTGACCATATTAAGAGACAAAGACACGGATCAGAACAATTTCAGGATTGCTTTAAGAAGGGTATCCTCAATTCTTGCCTTTGAAATCAGCAAAAGCTTTAAGGTAGACACATTTGAGATTGAAACGCCGCTTGAAAAAACTGACGGCTATAAACTGGCTCAGGATATTGTGCTTGTTCCAGTCCTAAGGGCCGGATTAAGCATGGTAAACGCGTTCCTGGAAATAATTCCGGAAGCAAAGGTTGGGCATATCGGAATCCAGAGAAATGAGGTTACCTTAGAGCCGGTGGACTACTACTACAAAACTCCAAAAAATATTGATATAGCAAAGGTTATTCTCCTGGATCCTATGCTTGCCACGGGCGGCAGCGGGGCCGCAGCGCTTAACTTCTTAAAGAAAAGAGGTGCTGTTGAGTGTATTTTTGCCTGCCTTGTTGCCTCACCGCAGGGAATTAAGAAAATTGAAAGCGTGCATCCGGATGTTAAAGTCTACTCGGCTGCATTGGATAGGACATTAAACGATAGGGGCTACATTCTTCCAGGATTAGGGGATGCCGGTGACAGGACGTTTGGTACTTTATAAAGCGTGGCTTTGGGTCCTGGTACTATCAGGACCGCTTTTTTGTCAGCAGTATCCCGACCAGAAGGTGGATTATCTGCTTAAAAGAGGCATAAATAAAATTATGTCTGAAGATTATGGCGAAGCAGAGCAGATGTTTCTGAAACTGAGCCAGAGCTATCCCGACCTTCCTCTGGGCAATATTTATCTTGCGGCCAATAAGATTGCAATTGCCGTGGATAACGGGGAAGCTTTTGACGAGAGATATATAAATTCTAAGTTTAACCAGGCAGAAAAGCAGATAGAAAAGCTCCTGGCTAAAAATGAGAATAACCCCTGGAACCAGTACTTCGCGGCTTTGGCCAAGGGGTATTATGCTTACTACAAGGCCTTAAACAAGGATTACTTTTCTGCTTTTTCCAACGGTCTTTCCTCAGTTTCAAAATTTGAAAAATGCCTGAAACTTGATTCCTCATTCTACGAAGCATACATTGCCATTGGGTCCTATAAGTACTGGAAAAGCGCAAAAACCGAGTTCTTAAAGTGGCTGCCTTTTGTAAATGATGAAAAGGAGTTAGGTATTAAATACCTGAAGATGGCCATGTCGAAAAGGACTTATAATTTCGTCCTGGCAGAGAATTCACTTCTGTGGATATATCTGAACCAGAAGGATTATCATAGGGCTGCCTCTCTGGCAGAAAACGTATTAAGGGAATACCCTGAAAACAGGTCTTTCAAGTGGGGCTTGGGGCAGGCTTTGCAAAGGATAAATAAGCCGAAGTCAATTGAGGTATATACGGCGCTTCTGAAGTCTTTTACAGACCAGAGATATAATAACCACTATAATGAAATTATTTTGAAGCACAGGCTGGCAATACTTTTCCATGAAACAGGAGACGACAAAAAGGCTGTAAGGCTATGTAACGAAATTCTTGCCACCACGCAGCTTTCCGAATGGGTCAAGGACAAGCTGGATGACCGGATGGATAAGGTCAGGAAATTCAAAGAAGAACTATTGCAGCAGTAAAATTGTTTATCAGGTAAATAATCCCCAAAAAGCAGTTGATTTTGACAAAATAACCTGTAAATTAAGCTTGAATTTAGGATAAATATGGCATTAGGAGTTACTAAAAACAAACGGATTTTTGAAGATCTGCTGGAGACCTGCAAGCATAATCTTCCGAGCGTGGATGAGGCAATGCTGAAAAAGGCATTTGAGCTCAGCTATGAGGCCCATAAAAACGACTTCAGGGCATCGGGAGAGCCATATTTTAACCATCCTTACGAAGTTGCCATGATTGTGGCAAAGGAGATTCCTCTAGACGATATTTCGGTCATAAGCGCGCTTCTGCACGACGTTGTGGAAGATACCGACATTGATATCTCCTTTATTGCCAAGGAATTCGGTAAAGAAGTTGCCGAAATTGTGGACGGCGTTACAAAAATGGGCGGGGTCTTTAAAGGGCAGGACATAACACAGGCAGAGAATTACCGCAAGATGCTCCTTTCAATGGTAAAGGACGTAAGGGTAATACTTGTTAAGTTTGCCGACCGCCTGCACAATATGCGCACGCTGGAATTTGTAAATCCTGAAAAGCAGAGGAGAATTGCCAGGGAAACTCTTGAAATCTACGCTCCCTTTGCACACAGGTTTGGTCTTGCCCGCGTTAAGTGGGAACTGGAAGACCTGTCTTTTAAGTACCTGAATAAGGAAGCCTACGACGACCTGGCGCGCAAAATAAAGAATAAAAGGCGCGAAAGGGAAAATTACATAAACAGGTTTAATACTCCTATAATGGAGAAGCTGAAAGAGCACGGCTTAAAGTTCGAAGTATCAGGGCGCCCGAAACACCTTTACAGCATCTACAGGAAGATGATAAAAAGGAACAAGCCTTTTGAGGAAATCTACGACCTTTTTGCAGTTAGAATTATTCTTGAATCTAACGATTCAAATGAATGCTATTATGTGCTTGGTATTATAAACCAGATATATATTCCTGTACCCGACCGCTTTAAGGATTATGTTTCCATACCAAAGACAAATAACTACCAGTCAATTCATACAACTGTAATCGGTCCCGAGGGCAAGCTTGTTGAAGTGCAGATCCGCACGCGAAAAATGCACGAAGTAGCTGAAAAAGGTGTGGCGGCTCACTGGAAGTACAAGGAAAACAAGTTTACCTCCGATTCCGAGCTGGAAGAATGGGTTAACTGGATAAGGGACGTTTTTGAGAACGCATCAAAAGATGAAGCAAGCAAGGAAATTCTTGCCAGCTTTAAGCTGAACCTATACCAGGATGAAATTTATGTTTTTACACCGAAAGGGGATTTAAGAAGGCTTCCTGTTAACTCCACTCCAGTGGACTTTGCCTTTGAAATCCACAGCAAGGTGGGTTATCACTGCATTGGTGCCAAGGTTAACGGCAAGATTGTTCCTCTGGATACAATTCTGCACAGCGGCGACCAGCTTGAGATTATTACCTCCAAGAACCAGCACCCTAACAGGAGCTGGGCAATGTTTGTTACAACCCACAAGGCCAAGGCTGCAATAAGAAGGTGGATCAACAAGGAAGAAGAGCAGCTCGTGCAGTCGGGCAAAGAGCTCTGGGAGAAGAAAGTAAAGAAGCTGAAGCTCTCTTTCAGCGCTGACGACACGATAAAGCTGGCAAAGAGCCTGAAATATGACGGCTCAGGGCAGCTTTTTAAGGCAATTGCACAGGAAAAGGTAAACCTGGATGAAGTCCTTGCTCCAAAGAAGGATAAGGAAGCCAAGGAATCGATCTCCGAAATGGAATTTGACAGCTTTGCCAACATAGCAAGAACGGACCTCGGAGGAATTCTTGTCGACGGCAAGAGTGAAAACGTGATGTACAGTTTTGCCAAATGCTGCAACCCGATTCCGGGAGATCCGATAGTGGGATACATTACAATCGGCGAGGGGATCAAGATACACAGAAAGACTTGTGACGACCTGATAAATATTGTAAAAAAAGGGGAAAACAGGCTTGTACCTGTGCAGTGGCCGACTGTGGACAGCAACCTTTTTGTTGCAGGGCTTACAATTGTTGGTGAGGATGTACCCGGCATATTAAAAGATATCTCTCACAGCATTACATCTTATCAGAACACAAATATTAAGTCTGTAAACATTGTTGCCAACAACTCCATGTTTAAGGGCACAATAACGCTTTACGTGAAGAACCTGGATCACCTTTCCAGGATAATTGAAAGGCTAAAGAAGAACAAGGGGATTTATACTGTCGAGCGCTTTGACAGTACAAATCTTGTCTAAGCTGTAATTTCTAAGCTGTAACTGTTAACAAAGTAAGAGTTTTATGGATTTCAATTCCCCGGGTGAAGAGAGGATAATGGCAATTGACTATGGCGAAAAAAGAGTAGGCCTTGCCCTTTGCGATCCTTTAAGAATATTTGCATACCCGTTTAAGACAATATTGAACGACCGGAATTTCAGGACGAACCTTCTTTCTATCATAAAGGAAAACAGTGTGAGCCTGATACTTTTAGGCTACCCGTTAAAGGAAAACGGCATGAAGACAGACGTTACCGAAGCCGTAGAGAAGTTTAAGACGGAACTTGAAGGCCTGGCAAAGCTCCCGGTTATATTAAGAGACGAAAGATACACATCAGCCATTGCCAAAGAGCGCATAATTGAAAGTGTAAAAAGTAAAAAGAAAAGAAGGGATAAAGGACTTCTGGATAAAAATGCCGCGTCCATAATTTTGCAGGATTATCTGGATGAAAATCCGAAAAAGGGGTGAATTACAGGGATTCAGAAATTAGGCTATCTGGCTTCTTGACATTTATTCCTTTATAAATTATTTTCGATGCTACAAATAAACGAAATTAGGAGCACTTTATGACACTTGATGCACTTGGAATGATAGAAACCAAAGGTTTGGTTGGTGCAGTTGAAGCTGCTGATGCCATGGTAAAGGCAGCCAAGGTAGAATTAATCGGCAAAGAGACAATCGGCGGCGGTTATGTTACTGTTATGGTAAGAGGTGATGTTGGTGCCGTTAAGGCAGCTACAGATGCCGGAGCTGCTGCAGCTCAGAGAGTAGGCGAGCTGGTGTCCGTGCATGTCATTCCGCGTCCTCACAGCGACGTGGAGCTTATCCTTCCTAAAAGACCAAAAGTTTAAAACATATGCAGCTAGCACTTGGCCTTATTGAAACAAAAGGACTTGTTGGAGCAATTGAAGCTGCCGATGCTATGGCTAAGGCAGCAGATGTTAGAGTTATCAGTAAGGAAAAAATTACAGCTGCTCTTGTTACTATAAAGATAACAGGAGAAGTTGCAGCCGTCAGATCTGCCCTGGATGCAGGTGCTGCTGCTGCACAGAGGGTAGGACAGCTTGTCTCGGTGCATATTATACCCCGTCCTGACGATCAGCTGGATAGTATTTTATACGATAATTCCCTTAGACCTTCTGAGTCTGAAGACTCCGCTAAAGATACTGCAGTCATTTCTGAGGCTGATGGCGGTTTTGAGCCTTCCAAAGAAAGCGATGAACCCTCGGGTGACGACCCGGACGATGAAGCCGAAGAAAACGGCGGAGTTGAGATTATGGACATTCAGTCGATCAGCTTCGAAGAGCTGGAACAGATGAATGTTCACAGGTTGAGGAGTCTTGCCAGGGGGCTTAGCCAGTTCCCTATAAAAGGGCGGGAGATCTCAAAGGCCAACAAACAGGTTCTTCTCGATCACTTCAAAAAGCTCAAATAGTTTTTAGTGTTCAGTAATTTATTTAAGAACTCCACAATTATTGTGGAGTTTTTTATTTTTATTTGAAATTATATTTACTGCCAGTCTTTTATTGATTATTATTGTAATAATAATCAGTGTTTTCCATTTTTTGCACACTTACTATTGAATTATTCTAAAGAAAACCGATGCCGAAAGTAAATAAAAAAGTATTCTCTATAGTTTTAGCCGTTTTATTTTCTTTTATACTGTGGGGTTCTGTTACTCTTTCCAATTCTTACTACACTACACTAAAAGTCCCTGTGCGCCTGACCAATCTTCCCAAGGGATATGCGGTCTCCAGGATGTCTATTAACGAAGTGAATTTAAGAATAAAAGGGGAAGGGTGGCGACTGGCTTCACTCATCTTAAGCAACAACCTCGAGTACTTTGTTTCTGCCGGGCTGGACAGCCAGTCGAAAACTATAAATCTTAGAAACGCCCTGGGTGAAAACACGTGGCTTTCTTCGGGAATTCAGCTCTTTGACCTTTACCCTGATCTTCTTTCTGTCAGCATGGAGAAGATTACGGAAAGAAAGCTTAAGATCAGGCCTGAACTGAGCATGAATTTCAAGGCGGATTTTGGGCTTGTATCAGGCATAAAAGTTATTCCCGATTCGGTTGTTGTTTACGGTCCCGGGAGTATTGTAAACAGCCTTGAAGCTGTTCCTACTGTAAGCAGGATATTTAAGAGTCTGGATGATAAAGTTCTGGAGAGGGTAGATCTGAAAAATATACCGGGCCTCAGCTATTCGACCGGCAGCTGTGTAATCCGCTTTGACGTACAGAAGATTGTGGACAAGGCTTTCGAAAACCTTGAAGTTGAAGTAAGAAATACGCCGAGGGGTGAGGATCTGGTGGTCTTTCCAAACAGCATTACAGTTGTCCTCAGGGGCGGCATTAATATACTGGGCAAACTCAAAAGTGAGGACGTGCATCCTTTCGTTGATTACAATCAGGTAATTAAGGATACACTCGGGATAATTGAGCCCGAGATAAAGGTCCCTGATTACATTACAGTTATTGATAAAAAACCAAACCAATTACAATATATAATTAAAAAGTACTAATCTATGTTTATTACATTCGAAGGAATTGATTTCTGCGGGAAATCCACACAGGTAGCTTTGCTTGAAGAATACCTCGTAAAGAAGAATAAAAACGTAAAAATTATAAGGGAGCCCGGAGGGACAGTCATTTCAGAAAAGATCAGGGATGTGCTGCTGGACAAAAAAAATGACAGGATGTTCATTGAAACAGAGATCCTTCTCTTCTCGGCTGCCCGCGCGCAAGTAGTCAGAGAAATAATTCGTCCTTTTTTAACTATGAATTATTACGTAATATCTGATAGGTTCCATGATTCTACAACGGCTTACCAGGGTTTCGGCAGGTCAATCCCACTGGAGTTTGTGGACACAATTACGCAGTTTGCAATCGGTGACACGGTACCGGATTTAACATTCTTTATTGACATTCCCGTCGAAGAGTCGGACAGAAGAAAATCTGCCAGGAATTCTGAGGAACTGGACAGAATAGAAGTCTCAAAAAATGGCTTTTATGAAAGGGTCCGCCAGGGTTATATTTATTTATCGGAGAGGGAAAAGCGCTTTATCAGAATTGACGGCCTCATGTCTATTGAGGAAATTCACGAGAGAATCATAAAAGAAGTAACAAAGGTTGAAGAGATGAAAGGAGCAGGATAAGATGTGGAAATGGGTGAGAATACTGTCAATACCGGCAGCGGTAGTAATTTTTTCGGGATTTTTTAAAGGGGATGCCGACATATACTTCCAGATCTCCAGGAGCATAGACGTTTTCGGGAAGGTGTATAAGGAGGTTTCCTTCAACTATGTTGATGAGCTGAACCCTGAGGAATTTATGCTGTCGGGAATAACCGGAATGCTTTCGGCACTCGACCCCTACACTACGTTTATTGATGAAAAAAGGAAAGGAGATATAGATCTTCTTACCAGCGGAAAGTACGGGGGAATAGGCGTGTCAATCGGCCTGAGAAACGAGAAAGTTACAATTGTGGATATTATTGACGGGTATTCTGCCCAGCGCCAGGGTTTAAGAATTGGCGATGTGATTACAAAGATAAATAACCAGGAAATTACAAAGGATAACTTTGACGATATTTCCTCGCTCGTTAAAGGTGATCCCGGAACGGAAGTCCAGCTCTTAATTTTAAGGGACGGCACCGATCAGCTGACATTTAACCTGCTGCGCGAGGAAGTGAAAATTAAAAACGTTACATTTGCCGATTTTGTGCCCGAAAACAGCAATAACGTCTACCTGAAGCTAACGGGCTTTACGAGAACGGCAGGCGAGGAGGTCCAGAAAAGCCTCGTATCCTTAAAGAGTAAAAAATCAGTTAATTCCGTTATACTGGATCTAAGGGGAAACCCGGGAGGGCTTCTGGACGCGGCTGTTGACGTCTGTGAGAAATTCTTAAAGCAAAATCAGCTAATAGTTACGATTAAGGGGCGCGACAGCTCAAACTTTAAGAGCTATAAGTCAACAGAAGAGCCCGTATACGGCAATTCCAACCTGGTGGTTTTAATTGACAGCGGCTCGGCCTCGGCCTCGGAAATTGTGGCGGCAGCAATACAGGATCACGACAGGGGTGTAATCCTTGGAACCGACTCATTTGGAAAAGGGCTCGTGCAGACTGTAATTCCCTTGTCGTACAACACATCGCTTAAAATTACGACTGCAAAGTATTATACGCCGAGCGGCCGCTGCATACAGAAAATTGACTACTCCAAAAACAATAAGGTATTTTCAAATCCCGATTCAGACGTTCAGAGGAGCTACAAGACCGATCATAACAGGACCGTTATAGCCTACGGAGGGATTAAGCCCGATACTGTTGTTGCGAGCGACTCGCAGTCAAATGTTGTAAACGAGCTTTCTTCAAGGGGGCTGTTCTTCAAGTTTGCAACCGAATATTCAAATATGCACAGTAAGGCAGATTATTTCAGGATGAATCCGGACGTGCTTTATTTGACCTTTATGGATTTTCTGAAAAAAGAAAAGTTCGATTACGTTCCTGCTACAGAAAAACAGCTTAACGGGCTGATTGCTTCATCCGAAAAAGAGAACTATAACAGGCAGCTCATTGACCAGCTTTCTGCATTGAAGGGCAGGTTTAAGGAAATGAAGCAGTATGAACTTAAAGAACATAAGTCTGAAATGATCAGCTCCATAAGAAGCGAGCTTGCTTCGCGGTATGACGGGTCGACCGGAAGGATAAAAGAGAATCTGAAGAGCGATAAGCAGTTTCTTGCGGCTCTTGGAGTGGCAAGTAACAACGACGTTTATTCGCACCTTCTGACGCACCACTAGTAAAAAGAAGTAGAGCATAAATTTACCCCCGGTGAGCAATTTTGCTCACCGGGGGTTTTATATTTTAAAAAATTATGGTATTTTTGTCTTCCAAATGAAGGCCTTTGGAACTGAATTAACTATTTTGGTAACTTTAAGACTTTTAATATGAAAAATCTTGCAATTTTTAACTTTAAGAATCCAACATTCGACAGATGCCCGAGCTGCAGAAAAACCGGCGTGCTCCACAGATCAAGAACGAGGAATATTAAAGAAGAAATTGTAAAGAAAGTTTCACCATATGGCCTTTACCGCTGCAAAGAATGCGGCTGGAGAGGATACCGTGCCAAAGTTGTTTTCACTTCAAGGTCACTGTTGAATTTGTTTTACTACGGACTTATAATTCTGGCTGCAGGATTTGTTGTGTGGTCTGTCTTAAAGCGGTCTGACTGGAACCTTTAAGAGCAGGCTTTCTTATACCAGTATCATTATCTATGTAACCTTCGTTTTTTTTGGCTTTATCTGTTATACCAAATAAGCTTACAGATTGGCCAATATCGATCAGCATATCCTGTTTCAGCAAATTGAAAAAGAAACAGAAAATTTTGTATGTTTAAAAAATATTGCACAAAATATCTTACATTTATACTAAAAGGAGGTAAGTAAAAAATGGCAGTTGAAAATACGGCAGCTAATCACTATGAATTTAAGGCAGAGGTAAAGCAGCTATTAAATATTCTTGTGCATTCTTTGTATACAAACAGGGATATTTTCCTGAGGGAGCTTATTTCGAACGCATCGGATGCACTTGACAAGCTGAGGTTCGAGTCGATTTCAGGAACAGACGTTCAGGACAGCGATCTTCCGCTGGAGATTAATATCTCTTTTGACAAGGATAAACACACCATCACCATTTCCGATACCGGAATTGGCATGACAAAAGAAGAAATTATAAGCAATATAGGCACAATTGCCCGCTCCGGTTCGGCTGAGTTCTTAAAGAAAGTAACTGACGCAAATAAGGACGTATCGAACATCATAGGTAAGTTCGGCGTTGGGTTTTATTCAGTTTTTATGGTGGCCTCAGAAGTCGAATTAAAGACAAAGTCATTTAAGCCGGGTGAGCCCGCAATGAAGTGGACCTCCGACGGGCTTGGATCATATGACATTGAGCAGATAGATGAGGACTTAAAGCGCGGCACAACAATTGAAATTCACTTAAGGGAAGACGCATATGAGTTTGCAGAGAAGTACCGCCTGGAAACGATTATTAAAACGCACTCCAACTTCATCACTTTCCCGATCTATCTTGAAAAAGAAAGAATAAATACACTGACTGCCATCTGGAGGGAGCCGAAGTCATCGGTTACAAAAGAGCAGTATAATGAGTTCTATAAATACTTAAGCTACGACGTTGAGGAGCCGCTGGATATAATCCATACATCGGTTGACGCCCCGATCCAGTTTAACAGCCTTCTTTATATTCCGAAGAAGAATATGGATCTCTTCGGCTTCAGCCGTCACGAGTACGGTCTGGATCTTTATGTAAGGCGCGTAATGATCCAGCATCAGAATAAAGACATACTTCCTGAGTACCTCGGGTTTGTAAAGGGTGTTGTAGACAGCGAGGATCTTCCGCTTAACATTTCAAGGGAGACTCTGCAGGAGAACGTAATATTTAATAAAATCTCCACGAGCATAACAGGACAGGTGCTCACTCACTTAAGCAAGATGGCAAAAGATGATGTGGAAAAATACAACCAGTTCTGGAAAGAGCACAGCAAGATTTTCCGTTTGGGCTACAGCGACTACTCTAACCGTGAGAAGTTTGCCGAGCTATTAAGATTTAACTCTTCAGCATGCAAGGATGCGGACGAACTGATCTCACTTGCGGATTATGCGGCCCGAATGAAACCCGGTCAGAAGGAAATCTATTATGCATCGGGAGCTTCAAGGGAAGCCATAAGTGCCGATCCGCACCTGGAGATCTTTAAGAACAAGGGGCTTGAGGTGCTTTACCTTTATGATCCGATTGATGAATTTGTCATGGATTCGCTTTACAAATACAAGGACTTTTCATTGAAGTCTGTTGAGCACGCAGATCCCAAAGAGCTTGAGAAGTTTGAGAATAAAGAAAGCAAGGAAACGGTGCAAGAGCCGCTTACCGAAGGTGAAGACAAGAAGTTCCAGGATCTCTTAAAGTACATGAAGGAAATTTTAGGTGACCGTGTAACAGAGGTCAGGGTGTCAGAAAGGCTGAGTGAAAGCCCCTCAGTTCTTGCAAATCCATCGGGGCAGATGACCAGTCAGATGGAAAAGATAATGCACATGGTTAACAAGGACGCCTCCATTCCGAAGAAGGTATTTGAAGTCAACAAGGATCACAAGCTGATTAGGAATCTGCTGAAGATATACACTCAGGATCCCTCAGATGAATACATTAAGCAGGTAACAGAGCAGCTATATGAGTCTTCACTTCTTCTTGAAGGCTACTTGAATGATCCGCACAAGCTTGTAAACCGCATCAAGGACATCCTTGAAAAGTCGAGCGAGTGGCATCTGGCTGCAAAGAAATAAAACCTCTTACATTTGCAATTGATTCCCGTGCCAGGCAAAGCCTGGCACATCTATTTTAAAAACTGCGTTAACAGTTCATTGTCTGTTGTCCCTGATGAAAGGAATTTATTTCCCAAAGAGCCTCGGAGAGGCAACTTGTCTGTAGGAAAAAATGGTCCCCAAATTCCCATAGAGCCTCGGACGAGGCGACTTGTAAATAGACGACACCACGCCTATTGTCTTTTCTACGCCTGTTGTCTTTTCTCAATTATTCACCTAATTATATTCCGCTCCTCCGGAGCTCCGGGGTGGTGGGGGATTTGGTTCCCGGGGTTCCGGCACCCCTTGGGGGTTTGTCACCGCCGGGCTACAAATCAGCCGCGGCTGATCCTTCCAGGACTCTTTTATGGGGAAAATTAAATGGAAAATGGGCTTACTGCATGAAATCTTTCAGCTGGTATCCTTTTGAGGGGCGCTTGATCTTGCCTGTCAAGCCGGACTGGATGTGCTTGAAAAGCTCGTGTTTGCTCTGGAAGTCTTTCAGGTAAAATACACGTACATTGTTCCTGTTTCGGATGAGCCAGTTTAGGGCAATTTTTATTTTGTCCAAATCACGCCTGTCGGCTTCCATATGGTAATTTATAGTGTTGTCAAAATAGTCGTCAAGTGCTTCGTCAAAATGGTCATCGTCTCCAACAATGTAATCTTTGATATATATCCTGCCCGAAAGTAGCAGAACAAAATCCTTTTTGCCCGTCGTCCTTACCTCGATCAGGACCTTTGTTGAGTTTACGGGTTCAGATAAAATCGATGTCTTGTGGATCTGCGCCAGGACGAGGTTAATTAAATCCCTAGTCTCCGAGGCTTCCTCAAACCTCTGCTTTTCTGAAAAATACTTCATCTTTGCAATGAGGCTGTCTAAGGCATACTGGTTCTTACCTGATAAGAATTCATATACTTTATCCAGCTCTTTTTCGTATTCAGCCGGGTCAAAATCCTTCATGCACGGGGCAACGCAGCGGTAGATCTGTGTAAGATAGCAGCCCCTGTGCTTGTTAAACTCCCGGTCGGAACATTCCCTTAACTGAAAAGTGCTATGAACAAGCTTCACCATGTTCTTAACCGAGTCCTTGTTCGTGTAAGGACCGAAATAATCATCCCCGTCAAAATCAAACCTGCGCGCCATCTCAACCTTCGGGTACTCATCCTGCCTTAGCACTTTAAGGAAAAAATTGTTTCCGAACTTCTTTAAGAGAACATTATGAACCGGGTTATGAATCTTTATCAGTTCGCTTTCGGCAATGAGCGCCGTTAGTTCGGAATTTGTTGTCATAAAGCCCAGGCGCTCGGCCTGACGCACTATCTTCCTGCTTTTTGACGGGGCAGTACTTGAAAAATAGTGCTTGACCCTGGTCTTCAGGCTTTTGGCCTTGCCGACGTAAATAATTTCCTCTTTGGAGTTCTTGAAGAAATATACTCCCGGAAGATCGGGAAGCCTTGCAACGTCACTGGCCAGCTTTTTCTTTGTAAGCATGTAGTCCGGTTCCTTAAAAGGCGAGCTCTGGAAATCTATAATTTCCGCCGCGGTTTTATAGCCTTCCTTTGCCTTCAGTTCCTTTATCATCTTAAGGAGCACCTTACCAGTCGCCGTGGCATCTGAAAGTGCCCTGTGGACGTTCTTATTGCGAATTTTAAGGTGTTTTATCACTGACGAGAGCGACTTACTGGAAAGTTCGGGATACATCTTCCTTGCCAGCTTCAGCGTGCACAAAAGGGGATTGGCAAATTTTTCGCTTCCGCAGTCCTCAAAGGCACGCCTGAGGAAAGAAACGTCAAACTGCAGGTTATGGCCGATTAAAATGCTGTCGTCCATGAATTCCTTGACACGGTTGGCTATTTCGTCAAAATACGGGGCGTCGTAAACGTCGGAATTTGAAATTCCGGTCAGGGTCGTAATAAAATACGGTATTTCCATTCCGGGATTGACAAACGTCTGGTAAGTCTCAACTATCTTGAGCTTTCTGATCCTGACCATACCGACTTCAATAATGCGGCAGGTAGATGGGCTCATGCCTGTAGTTTCAACGTCAACGACGCAGAATTCTGCATTCTCAAAGGGTATATCTGTTAGGTTTTTGGGCGACATCACTAAAAATCTGAATTTTAGGTTCAAATATAATAATTAAAGACGATACAAAATTGTACAATTATTTATACCCGCGAAAGTATTTAAGGCGTCCTGGTCAATAAATCCGAATATTTTCAGGAATCCCAGCAATAAATTTAGTATTATAACTTATTAAACTTTTCTTATTTAGCGGAAAAGCAGGAAAAACAACTATTCTGTAATCAAATATATTGGAATTATGGCTCTTATTAACATACTTTTTATCGGCGACATCATTGGAAAGCCGGGCATGGATATGGTAAGAACATGGCTGCCCGGACTGGAAAAAAAATACAAAGCTGATTTTATTATTATAAACGGAGAGAATGCATCCGACGGAAAAGGATGCACGGATAAAGAGGGGAAAGCGCTTTTTGAGATGGGTGCCGGCGTAATTACCGGGGGCAACCATACCTGGGATAAACACCAGTCGCAGGACTATCTTAAGACAGAGGAGCGTTACATCCGTCCCCAGAATTATCCCAGAGGGACTTTTGGACGCGGGTACTATATTGCAGACACCCCAAAGGGGAAAATTGGGGTGCTTAATCTGCAGGGACGTGCATTTATGGCTACTATCGACTGCCCGTTCAGAACGGCCGACTGGGCAATTGAGAAAATAAAGCAGGAGACGAAAGTAATTATCGTGGATTTTCACGCCGAGGCAACGGCAGAGAAAATTGCACTGGCAAACTATATTGACGGGAAGATAAGCGGATTTGTTGGGACTCACACGCACATACAGACCTCCGATGAACGCATTCTGCCCAAGGGAACAGGCTATATCACCGACGTCGGGATGACGGGGCCTTATGACTCTGTAATCGGCATGAAAACCGAAGCCGCAATAAACCGCTTCCTCTATCAGACGCCGCAGAAATACCAGACCGCGGAAAATGACCTCCATCTCTGCGGACTTTTTCTGAAGATTGATTCAGAAACGGGAAAAACAGTTGAAATAAGCAGGATTATGCTGCCGGAGTTCGTAAAACAGTCTGAATAAGTGTTTTAAGTAAATTGATTAAGATACGCTGAATTAATTACTAAGTCGGGCTGAATAATAACTATAGACAGGCTGAATCAGGTTATGGAAAAGATGACTCTGCCCAGGCTGGACAGGGATGAGGAACTCTGCCGGATGCTTCTGCCTTACTGCAGGATAAAACCGGGTGAAGTGTGGTGCGATCCTAAAGGAAGGCATAAAATAGGCTGCCTCGATGCCTTAGACATTGAGGCACTTAAGCTTTTTATGGAAAGTGAAAAGGCGGTAATGGCAATCCATGATCCGCCTTATAACATGGTTGCATTCGGGGAGATGACCTCCGGGGAATTTGTAAGCTGGTCAAAAAACTGGGTCGATAACACGGACCTCTTTCTGCAGGACAACTCTTCGCTCTATATCTGGCTTGGAGCCGATCAGAAAAACCATTTCCAGCCCTTCGGTGAATTCATCATAATGATGAAAGATACAAATTTTGAAAGCCGGAGCTTTATAAGCATGCGCAATCAGAGAGGCTACGGCACACAGAAGAACTGGATGGCCGTAAGGCAGGAACTGCTTTACTACATAAAAGGTGATCCGTATTTCAACGTAAAAGCCGTTTACACGGGCATCCCGAAGGTTGTAAGGGGATACTACAAGAAGGTAAACGGACGCGTGACAGAAAACATGGAAAGAAGCAAGTCCAGCTTCACGCGTGCCGGGAACATCTGGATCGACATACAGCAGGTTTTCTACAGGATGGAGGAGAATGTAAGTGGCTGCTACGCACAGAAGCCGCTCAAGGCAATTGAAAGAATCATTCATTCCGGAAGCCGCAAAAGTGACCTAATAATTGACTTCTTTTCACATTCAGGCACAACACTTCTGGCCTCGGAAAGAGCCGAAAGGCGTTGCTCGACAATTGATATCAACCCCGTCTTCTGCGAAATTACGCTCCGCCGCCTGGAAAGGTACAGGACCTTAGGTAAAACCGGGTGGCAGAATTCCAATCCCTTTGCCGCTGAGATAATAGGAAACAAAATTATTCTGGATTACCTGAAGAGCCGTTACTCACAGGAGGGGGCGCTTAGGTAGGTGAATAAGTACGTGCAATTCGTTTTTATTATCTTTATATTTGAAACAAAAATTTCATAAACAGACCAGAACATTATGAACTTAATTGACGGAAAGAAAGTAGCTTCCGAGATCAAGGAAGAGCTTAAAAAAGATGTTTCCCGCCTTAAAGAAGAAGGCCGGAGGGTTCCGGGACTCGTGACTATTCTTGTGGGCGATAGCCCGGCTTCACAGAGCTATGTAAAAAGCAAGGTCAAGTCCTCTGGTGAGGTTGGTATGGTCTCAAAGCTTGAGAAGCTGGACGAATCAACTTCAGAAGACGCGCTCCTTGAAATGATTGATTCCTACAACAGGAACAACGACTTTGACGGAATACTGGTGCAGCTTCCTTTGCCCGGGCACATCAATGAGGATAAGGTCATAAATGCAATATTGCCTGAAAAGGACGTGGACGGGTTTCACCCAATAAACGTCGGCAGGCTGGTAATAGGACAGGACACACTCTATCCCTGCACACCGGCAGGCGTTCAGGAACTGCTTAAATACTACAAGATTGAAACCAAAGGCAAGCACGTCGTTGTTGTGGGGCGCAGCAACATTGTTGGAAAGCCGGTTTCAAACATTATGCTGCAGAAAAAGCCGTATGCAAATGCCATTGTAACTGTATGCCACTCGGCGGCAAAAGACCTCACGCAGTACACAAAATCGGCCGACATTTTAATTGCTGCAATCGGAAAGGCTAATTTCATTACTGCCGAAATGGTAAAAAACGGTGTGGTTGTTGTTGACGTCGGAATTAACAGGGTCCCTGACGACAGCCCCAAGGGCTACAGGATTGTGGGAGACGTGGACTTTGAAAGTGTGGCTCCAAAGTCATCTTATATAACTCCCGTTCCCGGAGGCGTTGGCGCAATGACAATTGCAATGCTTCTAAAGAACACTTACAAGGCATATTTAATGAGGAACAAGAGTTAATATTTGTCCTCTTAAGAATACAAGTAAATATTTATAAAATAAAATTTTTAATGGTAAAATGGATTCATCAACAATAGATAAAGTTGTTTCACAGGTTTTTATTGAGAAAGCGCTAAGAGATTTTTATTGTGTGGGAAACACGTGTGCCGGCTGGGAAAAGAACGTAATTGACCAGCCGACGGCAGTTAAAAGCATTATCAAGCAGGGAGCTGAAAGAATTGCAGCGGGCCCGGGAGTAGGCGGCGGGATAAGCGACAAGAACCTTGCCCGCATGATCGATCATACTCTTCTGAAGCCTGAGGCCACAACCGACGAGGTAAAGAAACTGTGCCAGGAGGCAAGGGAATATTCATTTGCCTCTGTGTGCGTTAACCCTTCGTTTGTTCCTCTTTGCAAAGAGCTCTTAAAAGGAACGAGCGTCAAGGTATGCACAGTAATTGGCTTTCCTCTGGGAGCAACAACTACAGAAACAAAAAGATTTGAAGCCGAGCAGGCGCTTCAAAGCGGGGCGCAGGAAATTGACATGGTGCTGAACGTCGGACGCCTGAAGCAGGGTGATAACGAGTACGTCTTTAACGATATTAACCAGGTAGTGCTGGAGGCAAAAAAATATAATGCCGTATGCAAGGTGATCCTTGAAACAGCTCTTCTGAGCGATGAGGAAAAGGTAAGAGCCTGCTTAATCTGCAAGAGCGCCAAAGCCGATTTTGTAAAGACTTCAACCGGCTTCAGCAAGGGCGGCGCAACCGTGGGCGATGTAGCCCTTATGCGCTACGTTGTAGGTACTGCCATTGGCGTTAAGGCCTCAGGCGGCATACGCACGCTTGAAGATGCAGAGGCGATGATTCAAAGCGGCGCAGACAGAATAGGCGCAAGCGCCAGCGTTAAGATTGTTACAGGTGAAAAATCCACGAAAGACGGGTACTGATGACATTAACAATGGTAGTTACCAAAACCGATGACGGCTTTACGGCGGAAGTTCCTACAATTAAAGGATGTGAAAGCTGGGCTCACGACGAAGATACGGTAATAGATAAGACTCTGGACCTCGTTGCTTTTTATCTGAAGCTCGAGCAGTCCTACTTTGCGATGGACAAGATAAGAAGAACAGGGAATAAGTCATTCTATAAAATTATCTTTAACAAAAAGTGATTTTTTGTGAGAGAATTCAAAACAGGCTCACGCCTCAATAAAATTATTGAAGTCATCAAAAAGCGCCAGCATTCGCTGAGTGTGGTCATGGAAAATATTCACGACCCGCACAACGTTAGCGCAATTTTACGCACCTGTGATGCCGTTGGAATAGCAAAGGTATCACTGGTTTACAATGTTGAGAAATTTCCTAAACTAAACCGCACTAGTTCTGCCAGCGCGATTAAGTGGGTGGAAAGAGAGAGGTACCGCGATGTAAAGGAATGCTTCGATAACCTGCATAATGAGGGCTTTAAGATTTATGCAAGTTCACTTGCGGAGCATTCAATAAGCCTCTACGACATAGATTTTACGCAAAAAGCTGCTGTTGTGCTTGGAAACGAGCACAGGGGCATTTCAGAGGAAGCCGCCCAGAGCGCCGACGGCCTTTTCTTTATACCGATGCACGGAATGGTGCAGAGCCTGAATGTTTCGGTCGCCAATGCCGTAATACTCTATGAGGCTCAAAGGCAGAGGCTCATAAGCGGGATGTACGACAAGCCTGAACTAAATGAAGAGGAAATTGACAAATTTATTGACGAGTGGTGTAAAAAGTAATGGATAAAAGCTTCCAGAAAGTTGAAAAGGTTAAAGGTGTTCTAAAGCTCCCGGGCGATAAGTCTATCTCACACAGGTCTGTAATATTCTCAGCCTTGGCCGAAGGGACCTCATCAATTGAAAACCTCTCAGACGCCGAGGACGTAAAGTCCACAATAAGCTGTTTTGAACAGCTGGGCTGCTCATTTAAGAAGTCCGAAGGCAGGCTATTGGTTACGGGAAAGGGATTTAAGAAATTCAAAGAGCCTGAAGTTTTATATGCCGGGAATTCAGGCACCACTTCGCGCCTTTTGAGCGGTATTCTAGTTGCACAGCAATTTACTTCTGTTATTACGGGCGATGAATCGCTTTCATCGCGCCCGATGAAAAGGATTGTTGACCCTCTGGCAGAAATGGGGGGATTGATTTCAACAACCCCGAAGTTTACACTTCCAATTAAAATTTCGCCTTCAGAAAACCTTCATGCAATTGAATATAATCTTCCTGTTGCCAGCGCACAGGTAAAAAGCGCCGTTATGTTGGCAGGGCTTCACCTGGAAGAAGAAACAACCGTTGTGGAATTTACGCCGTCAAGGGACCACACCGAAAAGCTCCTTTCACTTAGGACAGAAGACACTGGTACGGAAAGACGGATCTTTGTTTCAAAAAAAGATTACCCTTGGGCAAATGAATATTTTGTTCCTTCGGATATTTCAACTGCAGCGTTCTTCATTGTGCTGGCATTATTATCCAAAGAATCTCATCTTGTTATAAAAAATATCAGCCTTAACAAAACAAGAACAGGTATACTTGAAGTTTTAAGAGCTATGGGAGCCAGGATTGAGGAGGATAATGTTAAGGTTACGATGGGTGAACAATACGGCGATCTTATCGTCTCCTATAGTGACCTACATAACATAGATATTCCCAAAGAGATTATACCTAATGTAATTGATGAGATTCCGGTATTAAGTATTGCAGGCCTTCTTGCAGATGGTAATTTCAGGATCTCAGATGCACACGAGCTAAGGGTAAAGGAAACGGACAGGATCAGTGCAATATGTGAAAACATGAAAGTGCTTGGCCTGGATGTAACTGAAAATGAGGACGGCTTTGAAATTGCAGGCCGGATAAAAAATCAGAATCCCACGTTCAAAAGCTACGGCGACCACCGCATTGCTATGGCCTTCGGGGTGCTTTCATCACTGCTTGATAGCGGCGGGAAGGTAATTGATTTTGATTGCGTAGGTATCTCTAACCCCGATTTTTTAAATCAGCTTAAGTCCATAACAAAATGAAAGAGATGTTTTATGGCAGAAGTAAGCTTATAGGAAGCATCAATTGTTAATTTGATACAACCCAGGTTTTATGAAAAAGGCCCTTATTAGGGAGCCTTTTCTTTTAGTTAAAGTTCCGTTATCTGGTGCTCGAACCTGTTGATGGCCAGTTCGCTGAACATCCACTTTATAATATCCAAACCGTATTTGTGTGCAAAATAGATAAAAGACAACTCACGCTCCTGAAAATTTCCGTTGGGAAACAAAACGTTTGAGGCTTTGTTAAGCTGCCGGATGGTGGATTCATGCTTTTTCTTCTGCGCCTCGTTTGTCTTATCTTTCAGGATCTTAAGCGACTGGTCGACCCTCTCGTTAACCTTAGATACGGCATCATTTAATGTTTTGTCAATTGAAAGAAGCTTTCCTTTGAGCTTGTCCAGCGACTGCTGGATCTCACGCTCACAGGCCTGAAATTCAGACTCAAATTCCATATCTGAAATTGATTTAATTACATTCTCAAATAAAGTTTCCTTGTCATTAAAGAAATCGTTGAACCTGAGACTGTATTTGTCTATAGTTTTCTGTATGTTCTTTTCAACTATTGTGAGCGATGACCTGGGATAAACAACGGGCTGCGGAACGTTATAAAATTTATACAGCGGGATTACCTGTGCAAAGTAAGAGATTTCTCCGGGGCCGCCAACGTAAAAAGCGGTAGGGAGTATGTAATCCTGGCAGATGGGCCTCAGAAGAACATTAGGGCTGAATTTATCGGGATTCGAGTCCAGCATTTCCATTATTGTGTGCTTTAATATCTTCTTCCTCTTGGATTTCAGCCTGAAGTCGTCATCTGCGGGTTCAATTAGGTATCTGCCGTCCTCGTCACTATAGAACAGGTTAATAGGGTTTACCTTAACCTGTGCATGGTAAACCTCTTCAAGCTCGGCACTTATCTGGACCAATTCTTTCGTATGGTCGCTGAAGTTCTCAAGCTCCTGCCTGAATACGGGTCTTAAGAGCTCCTTGATCCTGCCGTCCTGAGGGTCAAAAAATATAATTCCGTATTCATCAAAAATGTCAAATAAGAGTTTTCTGAAAGAGCTTTTGAAAGTTTCACCTTCCTTATAATAGTTCTTCAGCTTCTCCATAATCCGGGGCTTAAAGTCATTGTCCCTCAGTATGCTGTTGACCTCTTCGTTTGTCTGCGAGATGCTGCTGTTGAAGGTGAGTTTCCCCATGCTTCCGCGGTTCACCTCTGAAGGTTCTCCGTCATTATACACCACATTTACTACGTCATTACTTTCACCAATCAGGTTAGCCGAGCGTACCTCATCAAAATCGTGGTCGTCTCCTTCAAGCCAGAATACAGGCACAAAGCGGTAGGCCTCGTACTTATCCTTCAAGAATGAGCAAAGCTTAATTGCGGTAATAATTTTATAGAATGTATATAAAGGGCCTCCATAGAGCCCCAGCTGTTGTCCTGTAACTACGGCCAGTGTTTTATCTGATGAAAGAAGATCTATGTTTTCCAGAGTCTTTTTAGACGGAGTCAGGTTTTCATACTGGTCGTGTAATATGCTGCTAAGAAGGGTGCGGTGGTTTCTTTTTTTGCCTGCAACCTCAGCAAAATGGCTTCTGAATGCTTCAGTATCCCGGAAATCCTTATGATAAAAATCCTTAACGCTTTCAAATTCATACATATAATCCAGAAACAGGTTCTGCTGACCGGGAAGATCACTGAAATTTACGAACATTTTCCTCTCCTGTTACATTTTTCTGTTGAGTGCTTATAATATATAAAAAATGCGGCCTTAATGAAAGAAAGAACGGAGGGCTAATACGTGAAAATTGCTTTTGAAACCAGGGCGCTTTTGAAACCAGGGCGCCTTTGAAACCAGGGCGCCGGGATAAATTATGATGAGCGCTCATGAAGTATTTATAATTATTTCTTATCTTTGCCATGTTATAAACTCCACAATTTTTGAGCATTAGTATGTTTAGGTCCGTTTTACTCTTAGTGCTGTTCCCATGCCTCTTATTCAGTCAGACTGATTCTGCATCGGTTAATTATGAATTTGCGCCTTCGGGGCTTCATTTTATGCCTTTGAAGGCAAGCTACCAGGAGGCAAGGATGGGTATTCTGTATTATCCGTCTGACGCCAACCTGAAGGTGGATATTGGCAACTCGGTTGACCTTCTGAAGCTTAAATTCCCCTCATCAAGGGGAGTGCTGACCTTCGGGGTAGAGTTTATGGCTTATGCCTACTCTACAAGCTACAGCGGGCACAGGCTTCAGATAGACGCTCTCGACGGATTTTTCGGCGGCAATGCTGCTTTTTCAAAAAGCTATGATGAAGGAAGGCTCATTTCAAGGTTCAGGATCATCCACAACAGCGCCCACCTTGTTGACGGGCATTACGACGTGGAGCAGGGGGTCTGGAGAGGTTCAAAGACACCAATCCCTTTTACGAGGGATTTCGGGGAGCTATTACTTGGCTATGAGGCTTTTAAGAAAAACTACTCCTTCAGGATCTTTGGAGGCCCGGCCTACTCTACACTGGTAAGACCTCTTGAAATAAAAAAATATTCCTTCAGCTCGGGGTTTGAATACGCTTTCTATAACCCTTTCGGACAGGTTTTCCGGAAGGATTTCAACTTGTTTGCCGCTTACTACATAAATATACTTGGTACTCCTGTCTTTCATGGCAACAATAATTTGGTGGCCGGCGTTAAATTCGGACAGTGGTTCGACAAAGGGATACTCCTTTACTTAAACTACTATACCGGCAACAACATGTTCAGCGAGTATTTTAAGGATAATATACAAAGGTTCGGCATCGGCTTTTCTATTGATTTTCTTTAAGGCAGCCAGATTCAGACTTAATTTATGAATAAAGTAATTTTCGCAAAAAAATATAAAGGCAGAGCTGTCTCTTTTCTGAAGGTCCTGATAGCTATTGGACTGCTGATTTATCTAATCAGCGCCGTAAGCTTCAGGGAAATAATGGCGGCACTTAACGGCGCAAATTATTTTATGATTGCAGCAGCCTGCATTCTGAGTTTCTTAAATATATACCTGCAGTACTGGAAGTGGAAAATTCTGTGCCGGGAGATTGTTGAAGAGAGAGAAAGAAAGATTATCCTTAACTCTCTTTTATACGGTTTTTCAGCCGGCATAATTACGCCATTCAGGCTTGGTGAGTATGTGGGGCGCGCACTTGCCTTTAAGGGCAAAAAAGCGCTTAAAGTGACGCTTGCAACGCTTATAGATAAATTCTTTGCATTTGTGCCGGTGTTTTTCATCGGTGCTGTTGCAAGCGCGGTATTCCTATATAGTTCCTATGGAATAGGGAAAGCATGGCTCCTGGTGCTTCTAGCGGTTATTCTTCTATCCTTATTTTTCTACCTGTACTCGGTGCTGAAAACGGATTTCTGGGAAAGGATGATTATAAGGTTAACTTCAAAATCCAGACGCCTGACGGAGTTTATGGACGGGCTCAGGACATTTAAGCTCTTAAGCGGCAGAACTTCTCTTGACATCTCATTAAACACTTTTGTTACATATCTTACATATATTGCGCAGTATGGATTCCTGGTTGCTGCTTTTTCAAACGGGTGGGATATAATGACTTATTTCTGGCTTGGCATGCTGATATTCTTTGCCAAGGCGGTTATTCCGCCTGTAACATTCGGGGAACTTGGAATAAGGGAAAGCGCTTCTGTGTTCTTTGCCGTAAAGCTGGGCCTGAGCTCGGCAGTCGGATTTAACGCTGCGATATTTCTTTTCTTTATAAACGTTCTTCTTCCTTCCATCCCGGGCGTGCTGCTGCTATTTAACACTAAAGGCTCAGCAAAAGCCAGTGCTGCCGCATCTGAAAACAAAATAGAAGATTAGCTCATTTTCTTCGCTCTTTTAAGCTTCTTTTACCTTCGGCCTCAGGTTCGATCCTTTCCAGTCAAATGGGATTGTAAGAGAGCTTAAGAGTGTTGCTATAATAAGCAGGGGATGAATCAAAGACAGCAGAATGAAAATCTTTGTCTTGAATTTAATACCGAGGACTTTGAATCCATATTTAATTACAAAAAAGTCCGCCGCAACTTTAACAATTCCCAGGGCTAATAGAACACTGAGGCTCACGCCAAGAAGATAGAACAGGGGAGAAAGTACAATTGACAGATAATAAAGGAAAACGACTGCCCCGGCAAGCTTGATCTTTAAGGGATAGAAAGCTCCCTGTGTGCCCCAGCGCAGGCGCTGATGCCACACGCCTTTGACGCTTTTGGGTGGAAGTGACTTTACAATTGTATCTTTGCCCAAGGCAAAGGCGGTTTTATAATTCCCGTTTTTTACCAGGTTCTGCAGGAAGAGGTTGTCGTCACCCGAGACGCAGCTGGAACTATCGCCATAGCCCCCAACTTCATTAAAGACTTTCCTTTTATACGCCAGGTTTGGAGCTGAACACATAAGAGGAAGGCCCTGACCCATTGCGCCGGCTGAGACAACGGCCTGGGAAAGGAAGTCAAGCGTATGAAGCTCATGGAATACGGTGTAGTCATCCGGATCAAAAACCGTGAGTGCCGTCACAAGCGCCACGCCATCGTTAAAGTGACTGATCATATTCATCAGCCACGCGGGGGAGTGAATGCAATCGGCATCAGTTGTTACGATTATTTCTGAATCCGTCCGGGCAATGGCATTCATGAGGGCGTGCTTCTTTGGTGCAATACCTGCCGGCAAGCTCTCTATATTGATAAGCCTGAAGTTAGCATTCCTGGAGGCAAATTCCTTCATTACCTCTTCAGTTGAATCTGTGGAACGGTCGTTAATCATTACAACAGTCAGCTTCTCTTTCGGATAGGTCTGGTTTTCCAGTGAGGTTAAAGTCCTGTGTAAGTTGGCTTCTTCATTTCTTGCAGGTACGTAAACTGAGACCGTTGGCAGCTCACCTATAGCTTTAAGAGGGGCATTCTTCAGCCTCGCGACCCCGTGCCTTACCCAAAGCGTAAAAGTAAGATAGAAAAGTGAAAGAAAAAGAAATACTATGCTGATTGTCATAAATATGTTTCCGGAGTGATATAATTAGGAAAATAAACATAACAAATAAAGCTGAAATAAAAAATGTTCCATTTATTTCAGGTTTATTATTAAATTAGCATTTCAAATATACAGTTCATCTGTGTTAATTATTTAACTGATTTCTGATAATTTTTATCATCCTTCTTTTATGGACATACTAATATATTTGCTGTTTGCAGGACTGCTGGTTTATGCCATCATCGGCTTCCTTGTCAGTTTCGGGATTAACCGGACTTCAGGAAAAAAACGTTCCGCCTTAAAGACAAGCCCGTTTGTTTCAGTCATAGTTGCAGCAAGAAATGAGGAGGATAATATTGAGGACTTACTTGAAATTCTTTTGCATCAGACATACACTGAATATGAAGTAATTATTGTTGACGATAATTCAACAGACAGGACAAGGAACTTTGCCGAAAGAGTAATTGCAAAAGAAATAAAGCTTAAAGATAAATCTGCGGGCACTCCTGAGGCGAGAGTAATTCCGGCAAGAAAGAATGTGCTTAACTGGGGACCGAAGAAAAACGCACTGCACACCGGAATTGAATCAAGCAAAGGTGAAATTATTCTTACTACGGATGCCGACTGCCGCCCTTCAAAAGACTGGATAAGCCAGATCGTTTCTTTTTATGAAGACGGCGTTGGATGCGTTGCCGGCTACACGAGACTTGAATCTCACAGGCCGGGCTTTCTTGAAAAGCTAAAAAGCCTCGAAAGCCTTGCCATGGCGATTATTGCAATGTCGTTTATAGGGCTTAAAAAGCCTTACATTGCAGGCGGCGGCAATTTCTCATACAGGAAGGATCTCTACTATAAGCTTGGCGGCTTTGGTGAAAATGCCGTAATTGCGGCAGGGGATGACGACCTTTTTGTACAGAAGGCCTCAAAAGTTACAAAAGTTGCCTATGCAACTTCAAAAGATTCTGTCGTAAAGTCCATTCTTAAGAATGACAACTACATCAACAGGAAAAAAAGGCACATGGCTATAACAAAGCACTATTCATACGATTTAATCGCGCTGGGAGCCCTTGTGTTCTCTTTTATTGCGGTGCTTTTCATATGCCTGGCCTGGTCACTTTTTACGCTTAACATTCCGCTTCTTAAGATTGCGGCCGTTGTTTTCATGCTGAAAGTCCTAATTGATATTTTTGTGCTTGACCTGGGTTCAAGGCTCCTGCACGACAGGTATAATCTCCTTGAAGTTCTCTTTACAGAACTCCTGGTATTTCCTTATACAATTGTGCTCCAGCCCTTTTCACTCGTTGGCAAGATTAAATGGAAAGACAGAAGTTTATGTACGTTTATGACCCTCCTCTGATTATAAAAAAAGCGCTTCCTTTTTTCTACTGGAACACTACGGATAACCGCATCATGATGACCTTTGATGACGGGCCGAATCCTGATACAACAGGAATTATTCTCCAGGCGCTGAATAAATATGGAATTAAGTCACTATTCTTTTGCGTGGGCAATAATGTCAACCGTTACAGCTCCCTGCTTGGTGAAATTTTAAGCGAGGGGCACGAAATCGGCAACCACACTTATAACCACAGGAAGCTTTCATTTCTGGACAAAAAGGTTGTATCTGATGAAATTGAGAGTACAAACAGTGCAGCCATGGACAAGTTTGGCCGCAGGATGAAATTCTTCCGCCCCCCGTACGGCAAGTTCGACCATATGACACACAGAATTGCAAAAAGTAACGGGCTTTACATGGTCCTCTGGTCGCTCCTTACGTATGATTTTCAGAATAACTTCAGCGTGGTTAAAAAGGGGATTAAGAAAAGCCTAAGGCAGAATTCCATTATTGTACTCCACGACAACTCCAAAAGCAAAGGGGTGCTCAGGGACTCAATTGAGCTAATCGCTGAAGAGGCTTCTTTGAAGGGCTATAAGTTCGGGACGGCAGGAACAAGCCTTTCGAAAAGATGAATTTAGTGAGTTAATTTTCTTCACTTATAGCTCAAATATTAGTACATTTACAAAAAAAAATTCCGATTGACTTAATAAATAATTACGTATTCTTCTTTAATAGTGCCGGGACCTTTGACAGATGTTTGAAACTATTTTTTTAATAGCAGTAGGCCTTTATTTCCTGCAGTCGTTTATGCTGCTTGTTGGAGCTGGCAAAAGATATAAAAAGATTCCTTACGAAAAACTTCCTTCAGTCAGTGTAATAGTTGCTGCAAGAAACGAAGAGGAGAATATCGGAAGGTGCCTGAGTTCGCTCGATCGTCTTGAATATCCCGAAGGTAAAATTGAGATAATTATTGTAGATGACAGTTCCACGGACAGCACGCGTAAAATTGTTGAAGATTTTATTTCCGGAAAGCCGAAGTTTAAGTGCATTTGCACGACGCATAAAGTAGACCACCTGAAAGGGAAAACAAACGCGCTCGCCAATGCTATTGAAATAGCAAAGGGCGAAGTGATTCTGACAACCGATGCCGACTGCCAGGTACAGCCGGAATGGGCAAGGTCAATTGCCTCATATTACGAAGAGGATGTTGCCATGGTATGCGGTTATACGACGCAGGAGGCGACAGATCAGTTCAGCGGAATGCAGATGCTGGATTTTATGTACCTGCTTACTGTTGCAGCAGGATCTATGAATCTTAATTTTCCTCTAAGCTGTATTGGCAACAACATGTCATACAGAAAGTCGGCTTACAAGGAAATTGGCGGCTATGAGGCGCTCAAGTTCAGCGTGACGGAGGATTTTAACCTCCTTAAGGCAATGTTCAAACTGGGCAGGTATAAGATTATCTATCCTCTTGAGGCAGGAGCTTTAGTTGAATCCAAACCGTGCTACGACTTTAAGTCCCTTTTCTGGCAGAAGAAAAGGTGGGGTGTAGGCGGACTGGACAGCGATATCAAAGGATTCCTTGTCATGGCCAGCGGATTTCTGGCAAATCTATTTACAGTACTGACGCCGTTTTTCTTCAGTGCCACTGCTCTTTATCTTGTGGTCTTTAAGATAAGTACGGACTTTTTTGTTTTATATCCGGTGCTTAAGAAATTTAACCTCGTTAAAAAGCTGAAGTATTTTGCGAGCTTTGAAGTCTATTTTATAATTTACGTCCTTTTATTACCTTTCATAGTTATTCCCAGTAGAAAAGTAGTCTGGAAAGGCAGGAATTACTGATGCTCTTACTTTGTAATTATTATGTTACCTACAAGTGCAATTCCTCTTGTGAGTTCTGTCATTTTGCCGATCACGAGAAATTTAGTACTTTCCCGGAAGCATCTCTCCAGGATTTTAAGAATAATGTCAGCCAGCTTGCCCGTCTCGGCGTAAAATTCATTGATCTTACGGGGGGTGAACCTCTTCTGAATAAAGATATAGCAGAAATGGCCGGCTTTGCCCGCAGCCTGAGGATGCAGACAAGTATAACGACAAATACCTTGCTTTATCCCAAATATGCCGATAAATTGGCGGGTAAAATCAACCTTCTGCATTTCTCAATGGATTCTCCGGATGAAGAAGAGCACAACAGTATAAGAAGGGTAAAATGCTTTAAGAGCATTTTTAAGAGCATTGAAATTGCAAAGTCGCTTGGTGAATATCCCGATATTCTCTTTACGGCAACAAACGAGAACTTCAGGAAGCTTCCGCGAATGTATGAAATTACGCAGAAGTACGGGCTGGTTCTGATAATTAACCCTGTATTCTCTTATTTCGACAACCCGGGGCTGAATGAGGAAGCAATTGAATACCTGGAAGAGTTTATCAAGGGGAAGCTGGACGTTTATATGAACGGGGCATTCTTAAGGCTCCGGAAAAATGGCGGCAATGATATAAATAAGCCCAGCTGCAAGGCTGTTTCACGCGTAATAGTTATATCCCCGGATAATAAAATTGTGCTGCCGTGCTATCACTTTGCCAATAAAACCGTTCCGATTGACAGGCCGCTTAAAGAGATCAGAAAGTCAGAAGAATTAAAAAAATACATGGAAATGGAAGGGCGCTTTCAGTTTTGCTCAGGATGCACGGTGAACTGCTACTTTGAGCCGTCATTTGCATTCCCTTTGGATATTTATTCAATACAAAGTTTAGGTTCAAAACTAAAATACAGCTTTAACAAGCTAATCGTTCAGAAAGTAAAGAAGAATTTTCAAAACTAAACATTTAATTATTTCTATTATGAGAATTATTTCAGTTATAACAGCTCTGTTCTTTTTTAATGTGATGGCTTACTCACAGACGGAAGTAAAACTGTTCCCCGATAAATTAAATATTCAGCCATTTACCGCTAATGCTCTTGAACCCAGAATGGGGGTTCTGTTTCATGTAAATAATAATGAACTAAGGCTCGATATAGGAAGCTCCATGGATCTGGTTAATTTCTCCCTAAGTGAGAAAGAAAACCTCTCCATTGGTGCAGATTTCTTTACCTATACACTGCTTAGAGGCGAAAAGGATTTCCATTTTCCTGTAGATGCCGTAGATTACCTTTTCGGCGTAAATGCCGGATACAAGAAAACAATTGAAGACGGCGAATACGGGCTCAGGTTCCGCCTAAGCCACATAAGCGCGCATTTTGCAGACGGGCACTATGATTTTAAGAATCTGATCTGGCGCGATAACCAGAACCCGAGGGTATATAGCCGTGAGTTCCTGGAGTTTATTCCGTTCTACAGGATGAATAATTTAAGAGTCTACGCGGGACTTACATATATTTTCCATATCGATCCGACTTATCTTGGGAAATATAACTATCAGGCGGGTTTTGATTATTTCCTGAAGAATAAATTATTTAATTATGTTACGCCATTTGCTGCTTATGACATAAAGATGGTTAAAATACGCAAGTATTCTGCAGAGAACACGTTTAACCTTGGAATAAAGGTAGGGCACTCTGAGGGCAGGGGATTCAGCCTTTATTATTCATATTATTCGGGAATGAGCATGCACGGCGAATACTTTGACTATCTAAAATCTTATAATGCAATCGGATTTAATTTGGATTTGTAAAAATGTCAGAAGAATTCCGTGATCCTTACTTTTCTTTAAACCTCGAAAAGGCGGAAAGAAAAGAAAAAAATAAAATTGCCGTCCACCTCCTTTTGTTTGTGGTAACATTTTTTACTACAACTATGGCAGGAATGGAATGGATTACTGGCAGCGCGGGCCCCTATGAGCTCAGCAGCCTGAGGGTAGGATTGCCATATTCTATCTCAATTTTATTTATACTGGCTTCACACGAGTTCGGGCATTATTTTGCGGCAAGATACCACAGGGTGAAGGCCACTTTGCCTTACTTTATTCCTCTGCCGTCGTTCTCCGGGATGTTCTTAAATTTCGGTACCATGGGTGCCGTTATAAGAACTAAAACTGCTGTGCCGGACAATAAGGCGATGTTTGACATCGGTGTGGCGGGGCCAATAGCTGGATTTATTGCAAGCCTGATTGTGCTCATATACGGCTTTACACACCTTCCGGGGGTGGGCTATATTCTGGCTATTCATCCGGATTACTTTACTTCTACTTACGGCACTCAGGGGCTGAACCTTAAATTCGGGGATACTTTGCTCTTTTCATTTTTAAGGCATATTTTCACAAATAGCAGTCAGTTTGTGCCTCCTATGTCTGAAATTTATCATTATCCATATTTGTGTGTCGGATGGTTCGGACTTTTTGTAACTTCCATGAATATGATTCCGGTAGGACAGCTGGACGGCGGGCACGTAATATACAGCATGTTAGGTGCCGAAAAACACAAAGTTCTAAGCTGGGCCTCTTTAGTTGTGCTCCTTGTGCTGGGTCTCATGGGCCTTTCCGGGGAACTTTTCAACTTCAGCTTTGGAATTGGCTGGACGGGGTGGCTCGTTTGGGGAATAGTTCTATTCTTTGTAATTAAGGTAAAGCATCCGCCGGTCATGTACTTTCACAAGCTGGACAGGACAAGGATGATTATAGGACTTGTCAGTATTGCAATTCTGATTCTGTCTTTTTCTCCTTCGCCGATCACAATTGCAGCGGGTTCCTGATTTAGAGCTTGATATATTTTAAATTTAAACTTAAACTAACCCAATGAAAAATTATATTATCCTGTTTTGTTTAGCCCTGTTTTTCGGCTGCGATAAGATTCCATCCGGAGTAAGCGATGTACACGAAAGCAGCTATGAGGTGACGGGAATGGATGCTCCGGCGGATTTCGTTTTTGACAATGCCGATTCATCTTTCACAGTGACCTTAAAGCTTAATTCATCAAGCGACATCGAGCAGGTCTGGATTGACGTTTATTCTCCCGACGGGACAAAGATGAATGAAAGGCCTTTCCAGCTTGCAGATAACGGCAATAAGGCACTTGGGGATACAGCCAAAGGTGATAACGTTTTTTCCAACCGGTATCCGTTTTCGCAAAGCTACGTCAACGGCATATACAAAATTGAATATTTTGTACAAAGTACTGATGGTCTGACAAATAAAGTTGCCGAACACACTTTTAAGTATGATAATAAACAAACGGATTATCCTCCTGTTTTGTCCGATCTCGTAATGCCCGATACGGTTAACGCAGGCGTACCTTTTAACTTTTCTGTCAGGGTAACAGACAAAAACGGCCTTACCGACGTGAAGAAAGTATATTTCAAGTTTATACGCCTGGAAGACGGATCTGCTTCGCCTAACGTGGACATGTGGAACGACGGGGAGCTTCTGCATGGCGATGAGGTAAAAGGCGACGACATTTACTCATTCAGCAATTATTTTACTCTGGAAACAAAAGGAAAAACAAGACAGTTTGTTTTTCAGGCAGTAGACAGAAGCGATTCCTTAAGCAATATTATTACCCATAACATCTATGTTAAATGAAAATTAAAACCCTTTTCCCGATAGTTCTGACCCTTCTTCTTTTTTTGACCGGCATGGGATATGCCCAGATCAGCCCTGAGTCGTATGGCATGAAGAGGGAGAAAATACAGAAGACTTCATCTTTAACACCAATAAGCAACAGCATAAGCGACATTCTGACCGTTGGGGATACCGTATGGGTTGGCACAAGCCGCGGCTTAAGCCGTTCTACCGACAGAGGGGAGAACTGGACAAACTATTACGGCACTGAGGCCTTTGGAAGTGAAAGCATTTCGGCTCTAGCATATTCAAACGGCGTTATCTGGGCCGCAACGGCACACAGCGTCGAAAAAGACGGGCAGAGTCTTTCAGAAGGAAGCGGCCTCAGGTATTCCAAAGACAACGGAAATACGTGGAACGCAGTTCCTCAGCCTGTTGATGCCCCCGGGGATTCTGTTATTAATTACGGCATAAACAGGTTAAGAGCCCTCCCTGTTACGGTTGCCGTTAACAACCTCGCTTACGACATTGCACTTACGCCCGGGACGGTCTGGATATCTTCATATGCCGGGGGCTTAAGAAAAAGTACTGACATGGGTAAAACCTGGCAGAGGGTGGTGCTTCCTCCGGACAGGCTGGACAGCATTATGCCCACAGACACACTGCATTTTGCGCTTCAGCCCGTTGCGGGCAACTTCGGCTCCGAGAGCAACCTGAACCACAGAGTGTTTTCTGTAATAACTGACGCGGGCAACAATTTATACGCCGGGACTGCGGGCGGAATAAATAAATCAACCGACGGCGGCATAAGCTGGCAGAAATTTACACATCAGAATCAGCCCTCTCCCATAAGCGGTAACTTTGTGGTCGCAATGGGCTACAACACTGAAACAAGCTCCATATGGGCTGCAACCTGGAAGGCTGAGGAGACCTCGGAATTCTACGCAGTAAGCTATTCAAAAGATGGCGGAAGCTCCTGGCAGACAACACTGGAGGACGAGAAGGTGCATAACTTCGGCTTTAAAGGTCAGGACGTCATTGCAACAGCCGACAACGGGCCCTTCAGGTCCAGTAACATGGGGCAGTCGTGGATACTTCCCGGGCAGATCGTGGATAAGCAGTCGGGCATTTCACTTCAGAATACAGTTTATTATGCCGCGGCCTCACAGGATAACACAGTATGGATTGGAACAGAGGCCGGGCTTGCAAGGCTGAATGAGACTGGTTCAATGTGGCAGGGAGACTGGAAGCTTTTTTATGCTACACAGCCTCTTTCCTCTCAAAATGAAGCCTATGCGTTTCCGAACCCATTTTCGCCAGACGTGGAAAGGTTAAGCATTAAGTACTCGACTGGCGGCACCAGGACAAACGTCACCATCAGGATCTTTGACTTTGGAATGAACCTCGTCAGGACGGTTATTCAGAATGCAGAAAGAGGTGCCAGCTTTCATGCCGTTGAAGGGCAGAGCAATATCAGTAACGGTGTTATAGACTACTGGGACGGGCGCGATGAAAACGGCAAAATTGTTCCAAACGGAGTTTACTTCTACAGGATCGATAAAGGCTCGGGTGACCCGGTTTTCGGCAAAGTAATAGTTTTATTATAACATTTTAGCAAACAGATTTTAATACAATATTTTGAGGTCCTATTGAAAAAGCCCATTATAATTTCAGTTTTCTTCTTTTTAATGGCATCCTCATTATTCCCTCAGGCGGGCTATAGCGAAATAAGCAGTATGCCCGGGGCATTCAGCCGCCTGGGTTTTGGCGCAAGAGGAATAGGCATGGGAAACGCAATGTCTTCAATAACAGAAGGCAACCTGGTTTCCTATTATAACCCGGCACTTTCTGCTTTCCAGCAGGATAATTCATTTGCCGCCTCTTATTCTTTCCTTTCGCTCGACAGGACGCTGAACTTTTTGAATTTTACCAAAAGGTTTGAGCTTAAATCAAAAAGCCAGGATACGGCAAAAAGACAAGTAAGGACGCCGGGCCTGAGCTTCGGAATTATTAATGCCGGCGTGACAAAAATTGACGGACGTGATAATCAGGGTATGCAGACCGGAGACCTGTCCACCTCCGAAAATCAGTTTTTCCTGAGCTTTTCAAACAGGTTTTCTGAAAAACTTGCCATCGGCCTTGCAGTTAAATTCTACTACTTTAAGCTCTATGAAAAGATTACAACGAGCGGAATCGGCTTTGACATTGGAGCCCTTTACACATTGAGCGGAAGAATGAACCTGTCTTTAGTCCTTACTGACTTAAACAGCAAGTACAAATGGGATACCGCGCCTGTAAGGCAGGAAAGCGGGAAAACGACAGAGAATAAATTCCCGATAGGGAAAAAAGTGGGCTTAAGCTACCGCATCCCTGAGTATAAAATAATTGCCTCAGCTGAATTTGAAGGCTACGGCAAAGGGGCAAATTTCCTGAGGTTCGGGGCAGAGTACAATATCTACGACCAGCTCTTCTTAAGGGGCGGCATAGACAAGCTTAATTTAAGCAATAAGGATTATCCTGCACGCCCTGCAGTTGGTTTTTCTTACTTTAAGAAGCTCTCAGGTTTTATTGCGGGAATTGACTACGCATTTGTACCGGAGCCTTATTCATCCTCCGGAGAGCACATACTTGGCATTAACGTCAACTTTTAATGCTTAGTTTGTGATTTTTAGAACAGTTGCTTATTGGTTTAACAAAAGGTAATTTTGTAAGGAACTTTTGGTATTATATGAAAAAAACAATTTTAGTTTTCTTATTATTTTCCACATATATTTCGGCTCAGACGGCAGGCAAAAGCGGCTTGTCTTTTCTGAAGCTCGGCTTTGGCGCCAGGAATGTCGCCATGGGTGACCTGGGGGTTGTAAACTCCACGGACGTGACAGCGCTGAACTATAATCCGGCAATGCTTTCCGGGTTTTCATCTCCTGAAATTCTTTTTACACACAACCAGTGGATTGAAGACACAAGAAGCGAATACCTGGGCGTTAGCTTTAAGCTCTTAGGGCTTCCGTGGGCAGTTGGAGTCAATACCACTACAATAAGTGACATTGAAGTTAGAACGCGCCCAGGAGAAGTTGAAGGGAAGTTTAACGCGAATTATTTTGCCGGAAGCCTGTCCACAGGCTTCGGTATAACAAGCCACATTTCTGTCGGTGCTACTGTAAAATACCTCTACGAAGGGCTGCTTTCAGACGAATCGAACGGACTCGGCTTTGATCTTGGAATGTTTTATGAAAGCCCAGTCGAAGGCCTGAACTTTGGTGCCGCATTCAGAAACCTGGGCAGCATGAACGGCTTGAGGACAGAAGCTACAAAGCTTCCCTCCGACTTCCGTTTTGGGGCACTCTATAGTGATCTTTTAAATGAGCTTAATTCGAGCTTTACATTAGGAGCAGAAGTGCAGAAGTATCTTGTAGCTAAAGATACACACGTTAACTTTGGCGGGGAGCTTCTCTACGATGATATGATTGCTTTAAGAGCAGGATATCAGACAGGATTTGAATCCAAAGGCTTCACAGCGGGCCTTGGGCTCAAGTGGTACAACCTGAGCTTCGATTATGCTTATACACCGTTTCTGCTGAATTTGGGATCATCTCACACTATTTCCTTAAAATTTAAATTCTAAAATACCATGATTGAATATTCTCCTTTTAAGTCTTCTAACGTATCCCAGCACGAATGGGACGAGTTTGTTGAAGAGTCGGATAACGGTACAATCTTTCATACCAGAAAATTTCTTTCTTACCATCCTGAAGGAAGATTCCAGGATGCATCAATTGTTGTAAGAAGAAAGAACAATCTTTTCTCGGTTCTTCCGGCTGTAATACTTGAACGCGACGGCAAAAAAATCCTGTCCTCACACGGAGGGGCCTCCTACGGCAGCTTTGCCTACCGCTCTGATCTGAATTTTCAGGATGCGCATGAACTGGTTGACATACTCCTGGATCATGCAAAAAAACTTAAGGTGGACAGGATCCAGGTGACCCCTCCGCCAATTATCTATCAGTCGAAGCTTAGCAATTATATAGACTTTGCGCTTGTAAGAAACGGATTTTCATACCTCAAAAGGGAAGTCTCAAGCGTAGTGCAGCTTGACACAGAACGCGACAAGCTGATTTATACCTACCGTCCCGAAGCCAGAACAGCCCTTAAGAAGGCAATAAAGCAGGGCGTTGAGGTTGTTGAATGCGAACGCTTTGAAGAGTACTATGAAATTCTGAAGAAGAACCTTAAGATGAGGCACGGTGTTACGCCGACGCATACGTTGGACGAGCTTCTGAAACTGAAGTATATGTTCCCGAAAAAGATCAGGCTCTGGGGTGCATTTGTGGGAGAAAAACTGATTGCCGGCGTATGCAATTTCAGTGTTAATCCGAAAGTGGTGCTTGCATTCTACATAAGCCATGACGAGGAGTACCAGGAATACCGCGCAGTAAATCTTCTTTTCTACGAAATAATGAAAAAATACCAGGACGAAGGCTTTAAGTACCTCGATTTCGGTATCTTTACGGTCAACATGGAGCCCAATTGGGGCCTTGGCCGCTTTAAGGAAAATTTCGGGTCGAGAGGTATATTCAGGGATTACTTCTATAAAGACCTGAAGTAAAGCCCCCTTCTTTAAAGCAATATGCACAAGATCCTACACATTGCTCCAATGAATTATGCGGGAGTCCCTTACAGCTTTTATGATATGCATCTTAAATGCGGTGATGACTCCCGCATCATTACTTTTCATAAAAATGAGCGCGATTTTCCGGAAGATATATGCCTGAACTGGCCCCTTCCGCGCTTTAAGGTTGCTTCTTTGTGGAGAAAAAAGAAGGTAGCCTTAAGGGAAGCCTCATTAAACAATGCCGCGCCAGTCTTTAAGCCGAAGAACATTTTAGAAAGCTGGTACTTTTCATTTACTGACCTGACGAGGGCACCCAAGGTTGAAAGGCTCATCAGTGAGTTTAACCTGAACGAGTTTGAAATTATTCATTACGATGCAGGCCTTGATTTCTTCCGTGACGCAAGGCAGGCAAAAAAATGGAAAAAAGAAGGGAAAAAGATAGTCTGCTGCTACTACGGGAGCGATCTAAGGACCCGGGGAATAATAAGAGATCTGGATAAAATATCGGATCTTAACATAACTTCGGAATATGACCACCTGGCCCTGAAAAAAGATCTCGAATATGTTTTCTATCCCTACGACCCCGGGGAACTGCCCGAAAAAAGCAGTACCGAAAACGACGTGCCCGTAATCGTGCACTCCCCGACAAACAGGAAATATAAAGGTACGGATCTAATACTGTCTGTAATTGATAAGATTAAAAAGGAGAGAAAGATCCGCTTCCTGCTCCTGGAAAACATGCCTCGCGCTGAAGTTCTTAGTGCAAAAAGCCGGTCAGATATCTGTATAGACCAGGTGGGCGGCACAATGGGGGGAACGGGCTACGGGAAGGCAGGAATCGAAACAATCGGAATAGGGATACCTACTGTTACAAATATGACGCTAGAATATGAAAAGTGGCTGCCCGAGAACCCGTTTGTTGTAGCTAATAATGCCCGGGAGCTTTATAATAAGCTTAGTGAGCTCCTTGAGTCCAGAGAGCTGAGGCTTACGCTTGGAGAGAAGGGGAAGCTGTGGCTTAAGAAATACCACGGCTATGAAAGCGTAAACAAGAGACTCTATGATCTCTACAAAGAAAAAAACGTAATTTAATAACATTAAAAGTATAAATGAGCCTATTTAAATCAACTGCGTGGTACACATTAGGTAACCTGTTCGCCCGTTCACTGGGATTTATTCTGCTTCCGTTTTATTCAAACTTGATACCGGCCGAGGACTTCGGGCGCTATGCGCTTTTAATGTCGGCTTACGCCGTAATGAGTGCAGTTTACCAGGGGGGACTTTTCCCCGGGTTTTCAAAGTATTTCCTGGAGGCAGATGATGAAAGTAAAAGAAAGAAAATATTTACTTCCTGCTTTTCACTAATATTTCTGATAAGCCTTGTAATTACAGTTTTGGCAACCCTCTTAAACAGGAACGTTTCTTTTTTACTGCTGGGTTCATGGGAATATGGAAAGCTAGTACTTCTTACGGCATGGATGCTTTTTATTGACACCATTTTTCTTACAGTACTTCATCTCCTTAAGACAAAAGAAGAATCAAGGCAGGTCATTTATTACACATCGCTTTCGGCCCTGTTTAACCTTATTCTCAACTTCTTCTTTGTTTTTTATTTAAGGCGGGGAGTTGAAGGGATTTTCCTGGCACAGCTGTTCTCAGGAGGCGTAATTGTGGTAATTATGGCGGGCGTATTAAAGGAAAATTTCAGCCTTAAAAAGGATAACGCTGTCATAAGGAATATTCTGATATTTTCTTTCCCTCTTCTTATTGCAGGGATCCTCTCAACGTTTGTTGACGTGGCGGACCGGTTTATTCTTGACCATTTCCTGGATAAAAAGCTGGTCGGCATATACAGCTTTTCTTACAGAATTGCCATGGTGATGAACATATTTGTGATATCCTTCAGGACCGCATGGACGCCTTACTCCCTGCGCCTTTTAAGGCAGGAGAAAAACTACAGCATCTTGTTCGGGCACAGTCTGACCAGGCTTCTTGCCATAAGCCTCCTTATTTTTCTTGGTGTATCTCTTTTTATAAAAGACCTTTTCAGCTTTCATCTGGGCGGCACAACCTTATTTAATCCCGAGTATACGCCGGGGATTATTATTATTCCTCTTGTTCTTATGGGGTATTTGTTCAGCGGGCTCGTTTCATTTTACTCAGTCTATCCTTATCAGTCGGGGAAAAGCTATCACTTCCTGATAAGTGACCTTGCGGCTTTTATAGTAAACGTAGCTTTGAACTTTATACTTATTCCGAAATACGGCATAATGGGTGCTGCGCTGGCAACAATGATAAGCTTCTTTGCAGGATTTATTTATCTGTTCGTTATTTCAAGGCCCTTAAAAGTTACATATCAGATAAAAGAGCTCCTTACGCTCATTCTCTATGCGGTGGCATTTTATCTTTTGGGGCGTCTTGCGGACAATTTCTGGATGAACCTCGTTCTTGTCGTGGGATTTACAATTGTAATTCAGAGATCTTTGAACCTGATGAAATTAAAAGCAGGATGAAAATAAGGAAGCACTTTATTCTGAGACGAGACTTATGAGTTCACCTTCCAGGCACGCCCAGTTAAAACGCGTTTCAGCCATCTGACGCGCGTTTTCTGAATGCTGACGTAAGAGCCGTGGGTTTTTTATGTATTCAGATATCTTGGACGAAATCCCGTCAATATTGGTGGGATTTACCAGGAAGCCGAACTTTGAGACGTCCATTTCATCTCTGATAGGCCTGATATCAGAATAAATTACCGGCTTGCCTGAGGCCATATATTCAAATATTTTAATTGGAAGTGAATTCCTGTAAACGAAAGAATAATTCCTGAGGTCCAGGCATATATCGGCATCCATAAGCTTTTGAGAGATCTCCTCATATTTTCCCCAGGGGACCATAACAAGCCTTATGCTTTTTTCTTTAGACGCCATCTCCTGAAAAATCTTTTCTTCTGCTTCGTACTGGAAACGTCCAATTATTTTTAATGTAACGGAAACCCCCGGGTTTTCTTCAGCCGTTTTTGCTGCGGCCTTAAGTATGTTGAGTATGCCACGTTCAAAAGAAATGACGCCTGCGTAGCAGAGCGTAAGATTTTTCCCGTCAAAAGGAGGAGGGGAGTAGGTGAAGAATTCCAGAACCGGGTAGTAGCCTATAACTGTCTTCTTCTTAAAAGGAGCTATCAGCCTGTAGCGCCTGAGCTTATTTTTTTCGCCTATTATCAGTGTGTCTGCCAGGCTGGTGGCATAAATGTTAAAAAGAAATAGTGTGATGTAGGTTATCACCCTCTTTAAGCCATTTTGCTTTAGCGCAACATTCTCCGGGTACCATTCGGTTATGTCGGAAATAATCCTTATCTTCTTCTGTTGGCTTTTTTTATAACGCCAGGCGGCAAGAACTGTTAGAGGCTCAGAGCAGATTATGACATCCGGATCTTCAGAGGTAAGAAAAGCTTTTAAGTTGAATATCTTTTCTTTTTTATTTAAGTTATTCCCTTTAAAACCGGCAATATGAATGTTGTTCTCTGTAAAATCTGCCTCCTGGACCGAAGAGATTATTGCCACAGAAAACCCGGACTTTTCAAGAGTCCTTCCTATTTTGTGGAAAATTCTCTCGTCTTTTGGCGGATGGCCTGAAGTGAGTAAAACGACTTTTTTCTTCATGGCCTAAAGATAATAAATTTTAGAATATTATATAAAGCTTTAATGTCTCAATTAAGAATTTTAATTTCCCGGCCTGATAGAATCGGTGACGTGGTTGTCTCTACTCCCATTCCGAGGGAGATTAAAAAGCAGTTCCCGGACAGTTATGTAGCCGTCCTCTTAAAGCCATATACAAGAGATATTTATCTGAATAATCCCTATGTAGATGAGATAATTGTCTACGATCCTGAGGACCGGAAAGACCAGTTCTGGGACATGGTAAGACAAATCCGCTCTCATAACTTTACACATGCCGTAATGCTCCTGCCAAATGAAAAAATCAACTATCTCCTATTTTTTGCGGGTATAAAAACAAGGATTGGGGTAGGGCATAAGTTATACCAGTTTTTAACGTTTACCAAATATGTGGACAGGAAAAAGTATATTCCCTTAAGGCATGAGGCGGATTACTGCATGGACACAGTCAGGAAGATTGGCGTTAAGACAGATAACCTGGATACTGAGATTCACCTTACAAAGGACGAGATACACAGCGTTTTTGAATTCAGGAAGCAGAACGCCCCGGAAGGGCAATTTCTTATCGGACTTCATGCCTCAAGCGGAAATTCGGCTCCAAACTGGAAGGCTTCGGAATACCGCAGACTGCTGCTAAAATTAAAGAAACTTAGTAATATAAAAATAGCCGTTACAGACAATTTCGTGCCGGATGAACTAAGTGACATTCCGGATGTCATTTATCCTAACGTTAACAAAGATTTAAGAGAATCAATTGTAAACTTTGCGGCTCTGGACCTTTTAGTTTCCGCAAGCACCGGGCCCATGCATCTGTGTGCCGCATTAAAAGTCAGGACCTTGTCGCTTTTCTGTCCCATGACAGCCTGTTCACCCAAACTCTGGGGTCCGAAAGGCAATAAGGCGCATATAATGCTTCCAATCGGGAATTATTGCGATACTTCCTGCAGTCAGGATCCCAAAAAGTGCACCTTTGAAGGCACCCACGGCATCAGCAGCGAAAAGGTTTATTCTGAAATTATGAATATATTGTCTATTGAGAACTATGTTACAGCTGCACCACTTTCACCGGATTTTTAAGGCCGTATACCGGAATCTTTTTTCGTTTACTTTAATCTAACAGACTGAATATTGTTTTTTAACCTGAGAGGGAATCTTATGAAAAGAAAAATAACGTTACTTATTGTATTTGTAATTGCACTTCTGGGATCGGCCGCTTTTTATTATCCGGCGCCGGAAGAGGTAAAATGGACAAATTTCGACAAGGGGTTAGAGGCCAGCAAAAAGGAGAATAAAAAGGTTGTTGTGGACGTTTATACCGACTGGTGCAGCTGGTGTAAAAAGATGGACGCATCTACCTACAAGAACTCTGAAGTGGCAAAATATATGGCTGATAATTTTATTGCGGTTAAATTAAATGCAGAATCGGCCTCAAAGGTGAAATTTATGGGAGAAAGCTATACTGAGCAGCAGCTTGCACAAGGCTTCGGTGTAACCGGATTTCCTTCCACAATATTCTTTGATGAAAAGCAGCAGCCTATAACTGTTGTCCCGGGATACCTGGATGACAAACAGTTTCTTAATATTCTGAAATTTATAAATGAAGGTGCATATAAGAACCAGAATTTTGAAGATTATATGAAAGGGAAGTAGGCCTCTGAGATATTTTACAAAAAAGGCAGAGATTTCTTAATCTCTGCCTTTTTTAATGACCTTATACTCCAAAAGAGTTGCCGCATCCGCAGGTTTTAACAGCATTGGGATTGTTAAAGACAAAGCCCTTGCCGTTCAGGCCGTCAGAAAAATCAAGTTCGGTACCCATCAGATAAAAAAGGCTCTTTCCGTCAACAAAGAGTTTTACTCCATTTGATTCAATTACTTTATCGCCTTCACGCGGAGAAGAGTCGAAGCCTAAAGAGTATGTAAGCCCTGAGCATCCGCCTCCTTTGACGCCTACTCTAAGGCCATATTCCTCAGGAATACTGTTCTCCTTCATCACCTGTTTAATCTGATTTACAGCTTTATCTGTTACCTTTATTTCGGATGAATCAACGGTTGTATTTGCCATACCTCGTCATTTCCTTTCTATGTAAGAAATTATTTAAGAACTACACCAGTAAAATCCGGAAAACTATGCGTTTTCTGCTTTGCCTTCCTCAGGCTTTGCTCCTTCTGCAGGTTTTGCCTCTTCAGGCTTCGGCTCCTCTTTGGGAACATAGTTTAATTTCCAGGCATTTTCACTAACCTTAAAGAGAATTCCGTCTTTTTCCAGCGTCTGAATCAGCCTGGAAGCAGTTTCCTCAACATCCTTATATGATAATTTAACCGATTTTCTCTCAAAAAAGTTCTTTACTCCGTACTGCAGGTCTCTTATAAATACGTTTGACTTGTTAAAAAACGGATATTTCTCCTTCATAAAGCCGAAGAACAGATCCAGATTGTTTTTCAGATAGTCAAATGCTGCATCTTTATTCATTTTGAACCCCAATTGTTTGATTCTTAAAAAAATATTTAATTCTGTTTATTACAGGTTTTTATTCCGGACCTTTTTTACGGCCCCGGTAAACCTGGATATTGTATAATCTATTTCTTCTTCTGTATTGAACCGCCCAAGGCCGAACCTTACGGAAGCTTTCATCAGGGACTGATCCAGCCCGATAGCTTTTAAGACGTGACTGCCCTCGGGGCTGCCGGAGGCGCAGGCGCTGCCGGTGGAGAGGGCAAGGTCCCTTAACTCGCTTAAAAGATGATCAATATTAATGTTTTTAATGCTGATATTCAAATTATTGACAAGCCTTTTTTCAGGATGACCGTTAAGATATATATCATCCAGAGCCCTGAATATCCCTTCTTTAAGACGGTCCCGTAAAAGCCTTATCCTTTCAGTTTCCACGGGCATTTCCTCTTTTGAGATTTCAAGCGACTTGGCAAAGCCCACAATTGCCGGGGTGTTCAGTGTGCCTGAGCGTAAGTCCTTTTCCTGCCCTCCGCCCTGCAACAGGGGGGTGAGGCGGATTTTAGGGGACTTTTGTCTAACATATAAGGCGCCGGTTCCCCTGGGGCCGTAGTTCTTGTGGGCGCTGAAAGAAGCCATGTCAAGAGCAATGCTGCTTACATTGAAATCCATTTTACCAATTGCCTGTGCGGCATCAGTATGAAAAAGGACTCCTTTCTTTTGGCATATTGCAGCAATTTCGCTTAAAGGGTAAATGGTCCCGATTTCATTATTTGCAGCCATTAAAGATACCATGAGAGTATCGTCTTTTATTGCCCCTTCAAACTCACCTGGGTCAAACATCCCGTATTGATCCAGCTTCAGATAAGTAACCAGGAAGCCTGATCTTTCCAGAAACCGCACTACATTCAGCACCGAGGGATGCTCGGCCTCAGTTGTAACTATATGCCTTTTTTTATTTAGCGGGGAAAGAGCCAGCCCTTTAAGAGCAAGGTTGTTGCTTTCTGTTGTTCCGCTTGTAAAAATTATCTCTTCCGGCTTTGCCCCGATAAAATCTGCAACCTTTTCCCTTGCGCTTTCCACGGCAGAAGATGCAGCCCATCCGTAGGGGTGCGACATGCTTGAGGGATTACCGTAGTATTCGTCAAAATAGGGGAGCATTGCTTCAATGACCCTTTTATCGGTCCTGGTTGTTGAATGGTTGTCGAGGTAAATAGGAAGTTTCATAACTTTAGATACGTCACATCTTTCCGGTGCTTAATATAAAAAAGGCGAATCACAGAAATGATTCGCCTTTTAATATAAAAAGTTCACCTTAATTTTTACATGCCTAAAATCGTAATGCAGCTCTTTGCAAATTCAACAATCGGTGTGAAGTAAACACCGAAGATAACAATTGGAGCCAGCATAACAAGAATCAGAATAAGGCTTAAAGGTGAAAGCCTTATTGAAACCGGCTCTCCGGTCGGCTTTGAGAGGAACATTTCCTTTAATACCTTCATGTAGTAGTACAAAGAAACAACCGTGTTAAGAAGAGCAATAACAGCCACGGCTATCATATTCGAGTCTACCAGTGCTATGAAGAGGTAGAGTTTGCCAATAAATCCAGCCGCCGGCGGAAGGCCGGTTAAGGAAACAAGGAACATACCGAAGGTGACTCCAAGGAAGGGCATTGAGTAGCCCAGGCCTTTATAGTCTTCCAGGTTCTCGCTTCCAATCTTATTGGCTATAATCATTACGATAAAGAATGCGCCCAGGTTCATGAAGGCATAGATGCCGAAGTAAACCAGCATTGCAATGAGCCCCTGGTTTGAAAGCACTGCAACCGTTAGAAGAAGATAACCTGCGTGTGCAATGCTTGAGTAAGCAAGCAGTCTTTTTAAGTTAGTCTGCCAGAGCGCTGTAAAGTTTCCGAGCGTCATGGTCAGTATTGCAATTACAATCAGGAACTCTTTCCACGGGAAAACCGGGATCATCATCCAGTGTCCTGAGGGCGCAACAGAAGAGACAAAGGTTACTTTTATAAATCTTACCAGGAGTGCGAAACCTGCTGCCTTAGAGGCAACTGAAAGGAATGCCGTAATGGTAATTGGCGCCCCTTCGTAAACATCTGGCGTCCAGAAGTGGAACGGGGCAGTGGATATTTTATATCCGATACCGGCAAAGATCAGTATGCCTGCAAATGCAAGTGCAAGAAGATTTATCTGCGGGGCCTGCAGCAGTGTGTTAATTACATAAAGATTTGTGGTTCCTGTAAGTCCATAAACTATGGAGATACCAAAAAGCATGAGTCCTGAAGAAACAGCGCCGTAAATGATGTATTTAAGTGCTGCCTCGCTGTTGCGGTCCTTAAGCTTTGTAAAGCCCGCAAGTACATAGGATGAAAGTGACATCAGCTCAAGGGAAAGATAGATCAGTATCAAGTCCGTTGCCGATACCATGAGGAACATACCAAGTACCATTCCCAGGATAAGCGTGTAGTATTCTCCGTGCCTTGAAGTGCTCTTTTTTATCTCCTCCGAACTGAAAGAGAAGAACACTACCAGAACAGTTGAAACAACTACAAGAAGCTTGAAGAAAGCCCCAAATGAGTCAACCGTGACCATCCCGAAGCTCTTCGACTGACCCGAGAGGGAAAACACAGCGCCCGAGAAGGTCATCTGGTTCATGACGCAGAAGCCGGCAACGAGCATTCCTGCAATTGACAAATAAGGAAGCAACTTTTTATTATTCCCGAGTATCAGATCAGCAAGCACTACAAGCACCAGGAATGCAGAAACTGCAATTTCAGGAACCAGGTAAAATAGATTATTATAAATGGTGTTAAATTCCATGGTCTTCAGTTTATTTGATTAAAATTTTCCTAACATAGAGAAATTAGCCGGCATCTTATTCATAAAGTCTACCAGACTATTAACAGATGTATTCATTATGTTAAGCATGCCTGAAGGATAAATTCCAAGCAGGAAGATAACAATTGTCAAAGGAATGAACATTAAGTATTCTCTTACAGTAAGATCTGTAAGCATATTCCATTTTTCATTGAACTTGCCTAAGAAAACTCTCTGTAATGCCCAGAGCATGTAGCCTGCACCAAGCAGTATGCCGAGTGTCGAGAACATGGTAATTATTCTTATGCTGTCAACGCTGAAACTTCCCAGGAATACAAAAGATTCAGATATAAATCCGCTCATCGAAGGAAGTCCGATTGCGGCAAAGAATGCTATTGTAACGAAGAAAGTATAAACCGGCATCTTGAGAGCAAGGCCGCCGAAATCATCAAGACCTCTTGTATGTGTACGGTCATAGACAACGCCAACAATAAGGAAGAGCATTGCTGTAATTGTACCGTGGTTGAACATCTGGAAGATGGCTCCGTTTATACCGACCGTTGTAAGTGAAGCCATACCTAAGAGCACGTAGCCCATATGCGATACAGATGAATAAGCTATCATCTTCTTGAAGTCTTTCTGTGCCAAAGCGCAAAGTGCACCGTAGATGATATTTATCATACCAAAGAGTGCAATGTACCAGGCCAGCTGACGTGTAATTTCAGGGAATATCGGATAGCTGATTCTTATGATGCCATAAGTACCCATCTTAAGAAGAACACCGGCAAGAATAACGCTTATTGGTGTAGGGGCTTCAACGTGTGCATCAGGCAGCCATGTATGGAACGGGAACATCGGTATTTTTATTGCAAAGCCGATGAAAAGAGCTATGTAAGCCACAAATCTCAGATTGTGAGGATTTAACGGAGAAAGAATACCTGTTGCGGTATAGTTCTTAGGATCCATTAAAGAAAGTAAATTAAATGTAAATGCGCTTGTTCCGTTTGGAAGTAGCTCTTTGGCGCTGAAGTAAAGCCCTATCATTACAAGAAGCATAAACACGCTGCCGACTAAAGTATAGATAAAGAACTTAATAGCAGCATATTCTTTTCTTGGGCCGCCCCAGACACCGATAAGGAAGTACATCGGAAGAAGCATGAGTTCCCAGAACACATAGAACAGGAAGAAGTCCAGTGAAACAAAGACGCCCATCATACCTGTATCGAGCAGGAGGAAGAGGGCCATAAATCCTTTTACTGACTTTGAGATGTTCCAGGAAGAGAGTGTAGCAATAAAAGAGATTAAAGCAGTTAAAAGAACCATTGGGGCGCTGATGCCGTCAATGCCAAGGAAATAGTCTACTTTTACTGTTCCCAGCCAGGATAAGCCTGAAATCTCAATCCACCTGAACTTTTCAATGAACTGAAAAGAATTCTGCTGGAATACCCCGCTAAGTGAGTAGTTATAGCTGTGAAGTATTATTCCTGCCAGCACTACCTGAGTAGCTGTAACTGCTGCAGTCAATCCTTTGATTAGTTTTTCCTGTGTTCCCGGGAGGCACAAAATAATTAACATTCCCAGAACAGGAAGGAAAGTGATAAATGACAAAATTGGGAAATATGCCATGATGAACTTTAACCTCTAATATTTTTAATTACAAAACCCGTTCTATATAGTTGCCATTAGAAACTAAATGGCCTGAAAATAAACAATAATATCAAGACTGAGAAGATTACAAAGACAACGTAGGTCTGAACTCTGCCTGTCTGGAACCTCCTGAAAAATATTCCAATAAAACCGCTTAAGTATGCCGCCCCGTTAACCAGGCCGTCTACAACGTATTTGTCAAACATCCCGCCAAGGTTTGAAAGGCCGCGTGTCAATGTAGCAACCCCGTTTACGATACCGTCGACAACTTTGCTATCGAACCATGCCAGGAAGCGGCTGAACGCAAGGGCTCCGCCGATAAACGTTGCGCCGTAGAGTTCGTCAATGTACCATTTGTTGAGTGAGAACCTGTAAAGAGGTCCAAGCCTTTCGGCCAGCTTATCAGGATCAATTTTCTTCCACTGGTACATCGAGAACGCAAGCAGTATTCCAAGTCCGCCCAGGACAAGTGAAAGTCCCATGGCAGGGTAGTGAGCCTGGTGCATTGCATGCATGTAATGTTCTGAATGCACGACTGTTTCCGCTTCGGCCTGAGGGGCTGAGTGCTCAACAGCAGAAGCTTCAGCTGAAGCCTCTTTTGCCTCAGTCTTCATGAAGTCAAACCTCTGCACCTGGGGTACAATTGTAGATGGAGTCTTAACCCATTTGTTAAGGAACCATCCTGATGAGGCGTTAACCGGGTTGGCACCGTACCAGAAGAATACTGAAAGCAAAGACAGTACAACCAGAGGCATTGCCATTACAAAAGGGGACTCATGGGCATGTTCGTACTTGTGCTCGTCTCTGGGAGTTCCGTGGAAAGTGACAATAACGAGGCGGAACATATAGAATGCCGTCATCATTGCAACCAGGAAGGCTACCACCGGAATGAGCCAGTGGCCCGTAAGGCTTCCGAAAGCCAAAGTGCCTGCTAAAATGCCGTCTTTACTCATGAAACCTGAAGTAAACGGAACACCAGAGATAGCAAGTGTTGAAATAAGGAACGCGGCATAGGTTATAGGAAGCTTTTTCCTTAAACCGCCCATCTTTCTTATATCCTGCTCGTGGTGCATTGCATGAATAACGGACCCAGAGCCTAGGAACAAGCATGCTTTGAAGAAAGCGTGTGTAATAAGGTGGAAGAATGCATACTGGTATGCTCCCACACCCATTGCCATAATCATGTAGCCAAGCTGGCTTACGGTTGAATAGGCAAGTACCTTTTTAATATCGTTCTGTGTAAGCGCTATTGTAGCCGCTACGAAAGAAGTTACCATACCGACAATTGCAATTGTAAGCATTGCGTCGGCCGTAAGCATAACAAATACTCTAGCTACAAGATAAACACCTGCAGCAACCATGGTAGCGGCATGAATGAGAGCAGATACCGGTGTTGGGCCTTCCATTGCATCAGGAAGCCATACATGCAGAGGGAACTGGGCCGATTTTCCGACAGCTCCCATAAAGATCAGTAATCCTGCTGCTGTAAGCCATGCGCCGCTGTTAAAGGGAAGGTGTCCGGCCGCAATCTGAGCAAAAATTGTGTCAAAGGTGAATGTATGATAGTTTGTAAAAAGTATCATAATTCCGATGAACATACCGGTATCACCGACTCTGTTTACAAGAAAAGCTTTCTTGCTGGCGTCTGAAGCAGATTTCTTCTCGAACCAGAAACCGATAAGGAGATATGATGAAATTCCAACCAGTTCCCAGAAGATGTACATCATAAGAATATTATGTGTAAGGACAATGCCCAGCATGGAGAAGGTAAATATTCCCAAGTAAGCATAGTAGCGGGAAAATCTCGCGTCGCCTTTCATATATTCCAGCGAGAATACGTGAACCAAAAAGCTGATCAGCGTTACAACGAACAGCATAATGGCTGTCAGGTTGTCGATCTTGATCCCCAGGTCCATTGTAATGTTACCCAGTACCGGGACATTCCACAAGTGGATCCATGTAGCTTCCAAAATGAGGTTCTTGCCGGCAAAGAAGGCAAGCTTCCCAAAGCCCACATAAATCGACAGGCACAGGGCCGAAAATATGAGTATAGTTTCGAGCCAGTGTGATCCGGGAATCTTTTTACCAAACAATATCAGTGCTGCAAATCCGATGACAGGCAGTAGTAATATTGCCAACGAAATATTTAATAATGATGCTTCAGTCATAGAGCTATTCTTTTAGTTTGTCAATTTCATCCACGTTTACTGTGGCGAAAGTTTTGTAAATGTTTAATACAATGGCTAATGCAATAGCAGCTTCAGCAGCCGCCAATACAATAACAAAAAGTGCTACGGCCTGTCCGTTCAGTCCAAAATTACCAAACCTTGAAAAAGCGACAAAGTTAATGTTGGCTGAATTCAGGATCAGTTCCAGTCCCATCAGTACCATAACGGCATTCTTGCGTGTTACAATGCCGAAAATTCCCAGTGAGAAAAGAATTGCACTTACTACTAAAAAATGGGTTAATCCAACTTGAACCAATTCAGGCTCCGGAATCTAATTTTGAAATAACTGTTTATAAAATTTGTTCAGAGAAAGAACTTGCTTAAAACTGCTTTAGCTTGCTTTTTCTTCTTTTCTTGCTATTGTAGCCGCACCGATCAGGGCAATGAGCAAAAGAATTCCAAGAAGTTCAAATATCAGTACATAATCTGTTAAAAGTATGTGTCCCAGTGCATATGCCGTCGTTTTCGTAGGGTACTGTGCCATTTGTGAATGCCAGTTTGTACCCGTAAAGATCTTAATTAAAACACCTGCCATGAGAGCCGTACCAAGTATTGCAGGAATAACCTGCAGTGTACCGGTCTTGATCTGGACGCTGGTTATTTTATTTGTCAGCATGACACCGAAGAGAATTAAAACAAGAATGCCACCAACATAAACCATCAGCTGTACAACTGCTATAAAGTCGGCACCGAGCAGTACATACAAACCCGCAATGCCGAAGAATGTAAAGAGCAGGCTGAAGGCTGAATAGATTATATTTCTGGCAGTTACAACCACAAAGGCCGAGGCCAGTGTGATAGCTGCAAACAGATAGAATACTATATCATAGATGTTCATTTATAATTTCACCGTTTTATTATTTGTTTTCTGTATCTGTTTTAGTTGCCTCTGCTGCCGGAGCTGGTTTCGGCACCTTGGGAGCTGCTGCGGCGGCTGCTTTTGCTGCTGCTTTTTCGGCTTCCATTTTTGCAAAATTCTCTTTCTTTACGGCAACTTCTTCTTCAGTCATATTAGAGAATTTGTATAATAGATTAGCTCTCTCATATTCCGAAAACTCATAAACATCAGTCATCTTTATGCATTCGGTAGGGCAGGGATATGTGCATAAACTGCAGAAGCAGCACTTTGCAATATCTATATTAAACTGGGTTACCCAAAGAGCTTTTTTCTTGCCGTTGGAAGTTTTGCCTAAATCTTCTGTGGGCATTCCCTTTACTGTTTCAATTGAGATGCAGCTTACCGGACATGCTCTTGCGCACTGGTCACAGCCGATGCAGTCGTCAATATTAACGTATAATCTGTTACGTGCCCTGTCAGGAAGTTGAACCTTAACGTCAGGGTATTGAATTGTTACGGAAGGCATAAACAAGTGCTTTAGCGTAATTTTCATTCCCACTAAAACGGTCCATATGGCTTCCCAGGTATTTTTAAGATATTGTTTCATATATTAAAGTAAAGTTATTAGACCTACGATGATCAAATTAACAAAAGCATAAGGGATTAAATATTTCCAGCAGACAGTCATCAGCTGGTCAACTCTCAGACGCGGAAGAGTCCATCTGAGCCACATCTGTACAAGCACAAAGAACATTCCTTTTGCCGTGAACCAGAAGAACTGTTCAAGCGGAACCAGCCATGAGATGCCGAGCGTGTTGCCCAGATATCCAAAAGGAGACTGATAGCCGCCGAAGAAAAGTGCTGCCACAACTGATGAAACTGCAAACATGTTTGCGTATTCAGCAAGGAAGAACATTGCGAATTTCATACCTGAATATTCTGTGTGGAAACCCGCTACGAGCTCGCTTTCTGCCTCAGGAATATCAAAAGGTGTTCTGTTTACTTCAGCAAGAGAGCTGATGTAAATGATTATAAAGCCTACAATCATGAAGGGGATAAGCAGGAGCTTTGAAAATCCAAGTCCCGCACCGCCTAAAATGTTCCAGTTCCAGAAATAAGCAGTCTGCTGTTCGCTTATCTGGTGAAGGCTTAATGTGCCTGTTACAAGAACAAGTGAAAGAATTACAAGAGCTGTTGGTATTTCATAGCTTATCATCTGGGCGGCACTTCTCATGGCGCCGATCAGAGAATATTTATTATTCGAAGCCCAGCCGCCCATTAAGATGCCGGCAACAACAAGGCTTGAAATAGCCACGATAAAGAACATTCCAAGGTCAATGTCGGCTCCGATATAAGCGCCTGAGAAAGGAATTGCAGCAAAGGCGGCATAACAGCCGGCAAAAACGAGGACCGGAGCCAAATTAAAGAGCTTTTTGTCGGCATCCGTAGCAGTGATGTCTTCTTTCTGAATGAGTTTCAAAATATCAGCCACTGTCTGCAGAAGTCCGCGGTAACCTGTACGGTTAGGCCCGAGCCTGTCCTGCATAAATGCCGAGACTTTTCTTTCAAGAAGAACTGCTGCAAGTGCGAAGGGCAGAATAAATACGAATAATGGAAGAGCTGCAGCAATTACGGCAGCAACGTATTCATTGCCGATAAGATTGTTTAATAGATTATACATTATCTGTCCACCTCTCCCAGAACTATATCTATACTACCTAAAATTGCTATTACGTCAGCAACAAGATGACCTTTGCACAATTCACCCAAGACTGCAAGGTTAACAAAGGATGGACCTCTGACCTTCATTCTATAAGGATTCACTGATCCGTCGCTGATGATGAAATATCCTAATTCTCCTTTCGGGTTTTCCACACGGCTGTAGATAGTACCTACGGCAGGTTTAATTCTCTTTGGAATAGCCGCGTGCACGTCACCTTCAGGCAGCTGATCCAGAGCCTGCTCTACTATCTTAACACTTTCTTCCATTTCTCTAATGCGGACGTAGTAACGGTCCCAGCAGTCGCCTGTTGTACCTTTCTCGCCCGAACCCATAGGGATCTCAAAATCAAACCTGTCATAAACAGAATATGGATCGTTCTTTCTTAAATCCCACTTGATTCCGCTTGCTCTAAGGTTAGGACCTGTGATGCCGTAGCTTATGGCAGTATCCAGGGGCAGAACGCCAACGTTGGCAGTACGTTCAATAAAGATCTTATTGTATGAAAGAAGGTTGTTAAATTCTACAAGGCTTCCCTTGAAATACTTCAGGAACTCCCTTGCCATCGGCACAAAATCCGGGTGCAGGTCGTGCGAGAGTCCGCCAACCCAGTTATAATTATAAAGCATGCGTGCGCCGCAGGTCATTTCAAACAGGCTCAGTATTTTTTCCCTGTCCCTGAAGCCGTAAAGGAAGGGGGTAAAGGCACCAATATCGACGCCATATGTTCCTACTGCAACCAGGTGGGATGCAATTCTCTGAAGCTCTCCCATTATGACCCTGATATATTCAACTCTTTCAGGGACCTGGATTCCGAGCAGCTTTTCAACTCCAATCACGTAGCCGAAGCTGTTATACATGGCAGCCAGATAGTCAAGCCTGTCTGTATAGGGGATGACCTGGTTATAGTTCATCGCCTCAGCATGTTTTTCAAAGCAGCGGTGTAAATATCCGATATGGGGTTTTACGTTGACAATCAGCTCGCCGTCAAGTTCAACTTCAAGCCGCAGCACGCCGTGTGTTGAAGGGTGCTGGGGCCCCATGTTTAATACCATTTCTTCAGTTTTTAATGCCATTTTTTATTCGCTAAATCATTATCAATAGTTTTTACCGGAATTTGTTTTATTTTATGCCGGATTAAATCAGTAGGGAACCTTCATGCCCTGATAGAATTCCGGATTCTTATAATCTTTTCTGAGTGGATATCCTGCCTCCCAGTCGTATGGCATTAAGATTCTTCTGAGATCCGGGTGGTGCAGGAATTTGATGCCAAACATATCGTAGGCTTCTCTTTCATGCCAGTTGGCACTTTTCCAGACGCCTTCAACTGATTCAACTTCAGGGTTATCCCTTGGAGTTGCAGCCTTTAAGGTTGCTTTCTGTCCGAGTTGAATTGATTCCAGGTGATAGTATACGCTCAGTGTGCCGCCGTTAATTGTAACTGAACCGTCTGCATCGGTAACTTTTTCACCGTTTGCATCGTCAGCGCCGGAAAGGACCATTAAAGAGTCAAACTTCAGCCCTTCGGTATCCCTCAGATAAAAGCAGATCTTATGAATTGCCTTCGGGTCAACCATAATTATCGGTTCAGAGGGCTGGTTGAGGAGTTCAAAAACATCCTCCGGAAATTCCTGTTTCAGGATATTAAAAATTTCTTCTCTAGTTTTCATGCGGTTTTCTTAACCAGTGATTCGTTTCTGATTTTTTCCTGTAGTTTTAACAGGCCTTCTAACAAAGCCTCAGGCCTGGGGGGGCAGCCGGGAACGTAAACGTCAACCGGAATGACCCTGTCAATTCCTTTTAATACGTGATAGCCGTGCTCCCAGTACGGTCCGCCGCTATTGGAGCAGCTTCCCATTGAGATTATATATTTGGGATCGGGCATCTGTTCGTAGAGACGCTTGATACGTGTGGCCATCTTGAGAGTAACAGTGCCTGAAATGATTATGGCATCAGCCTGGCGGGGTGTTGCACGGGGAATGACTCCAAACCTGTCGAAATCGTAATGTGAGGCCGATGTAGCCATCATTTCGATTGCGCAGCAGGCAAGGCCAAATCCAAGCTGCCAGACTGACGATAAACGGGCCCAGTTCAGCAAATCCTCTGTTTTTGTAATGACAATGTTACTGTCTGAAAATTCCTGATCTAATAAACTTTTCATGATTTTATTC